>JAAZLT010000146.1 GCA_012799205.1 Clostridiales bacterium | reverse complement strand
CATATAGAGCAAATATGGGATGAAAATTTCTTTACTATAGATGGACAAATAAAGCATCGTATTGTAGATACAGGGATTGATTACCAAGCACAAAAAAATAAGCGGACTATAAGAGGGATGCCAATTGTCTCTCATACGCTAAAAATGAGAGGTAAATGTGATGTAGTGGAGTTGCATCCTAATCCAAATGGATTTTACTTTAGTAAATATAACGACAAATATTCTGTATATCCAGTAGAATACAAAAGAGGACGCCCAAAAAAGGATGAAAGTGATATAATGCAGCTCTTAGCCCAAGCCATTTGTTTAGAGGAAATGCTGGGAGTACGTATAGATAGTGGAGCATGTTTCTATTTTGAAACTAGGAGAAGAGAAAGAGTGGAATTTACGGCGGAACTGAGGAGTAGGTTGTTTGCGATCATAGATGAGATGAATGGCTATTATTATAGGCGTTATACACCTAAGGTCAAAAGAGCAAAAAAATGCAACATGTGCTCTTTAAAAGATTATTGTTTGCCAGAATTATCTGGCAGACCTTCTGTGACGGAGTATATAGAAATGAGGCTTCAGGAATGAGAACGCTATTAAATACCTTATATGTGATGCAGCCAGATGTGTATCTAGGGGTATCTGGTGAAAACATTGTAATTAAACGTGCAAAAGATATTATGGCCAGATATCCTTTGCACAACTTGGAGGATATTGTTTTATTTACATATCTAGGTGTGAGCCCTAAACTAATCCAAAAATGCATGGAATATAATATTGGAATATGTTATCTTACGACCACAGGAAGGTATATAGCGCGCTTAAAGGGAGAAAGCAGAGGAAATATTTTACTAAGGCGGCAACAATACAGATTGGCTGATAATCCAGGGGATTGTCTAATGATTTCTAAATCCATAATATTAGCCAAAATATATAATGAGAAATGGACAATAGAGCGTTATATTAGGCAATATGAGCATCGTATAGATATCACAAAGCTTAAGGAAGTATCTTGCTATCTTACAGAGTTAATGAACAGGCTTAGCCAAGCAAATAATATGGAAACATTAAGAGGTATAGAAGGCATTGCACAAGTAGCATATTTCAGTTGCTTTAATGATATGATATTAAACCAGAAAGATGATTTTCAGTTTAAGACTCGTACTAGAAGACCACCACTTGACGCAATAAATGCAATGCTTTCTTACATGTATGCAATATTATCAAATGACACTGCTAGCGCTCTAGAATCTGTAGGCTTAGATGCATATGCAGGATTTATGCATACTGATAGACCTGGGAGAATTTCATTAGCATTAGATATTGTAGAAGAATTTAGGGCACCAATCGCTGATAGATTTGTACTATCGCTTATCAATATGAGACAAATTAAAAAGGGTGACTTTTTATGCGAGGCTAATGGTACTGTGTCAATGACAGATGAATGCAGACGTAAAATAATCAAATTATGGCAAGAAAGAAAACAAAAGACGATTACACACCCCTTCTTAGATGAGAAAATAGAGTGGGGTTTAGTACCCTTTGCCCAAGCAATTTTACTTGCAAGATATATAAGAGGAGACCTTGATGGTTACCCACCATTTATGTGGAAGTGATAATGTGTATATACTTATAACATATGATATTAATACAACTTCAAAATCAGGGAGAAGGAGACTCAGGCGAGTAGCAAAAATTTGTCAAGATTACGGACAGCGAGTGCAAAACTCTGTATTTGAATGTAAGGTGGATGAGGGCCAATTTAGAACCATTAAACATTTGTTAGAGAAAACAATAGATCATCAAAAGGATAGTCTTAGATTTTATAGATTGGGAAAAAACTATAGGAAAACGGTTGAAGAAATGGGCCGTAATGAAGTGTATGATATCGAAGGTCCACTTATATTATAGCTAGTGCGGACCTGAAGCAATGGTTAAATACCTGTATGGTTCGCACTATTAAAGCGTTTAAAATAGTCGAAATATGTTGTATAACCGATTTGTTATAAACAAAATATATAAACAATGCTATATGTTGGTATAGTCTATTTTAGATACACAATATGTAGCTGTCGCTCCCTGTGTAGGGAGCGTGGATTGAAGTTACCTCGCATATGAACATGCCACTTACCCTGTGCTGTCGCTCCCTGTGTAGGGAGCGTGGATTGAAGTTTTGCCTCTAT
>JAAZLT010000145.1 GCA_012799205.1 Clostridiales bacterium | reverse complement strand
CTTTTTTGATTCTTGCCAGAAAAGAGAATTATATTTTACAAAAGCACAGATTATTTTACACTACCATACACTCTAATGAAATATCGAATATATGAAAATTAAATCACCCTGCAGGTATCACAGGGTGATTTGGTCTTAGTGGACTTTAAATGAAAGAATGACTTTAAATAAATCCCCATCTATCTGCATGTCAAAGTCTCCTCCGCAAGATAGAGTAAAGTTTTGAGCTATAGCCAGTCCAAGCCCGGCGCCTTCACTGCTTCTAGCTTTATCTCCTCGGACAAAGCGCTCCATTATCTCATCTTTACCAAAGTCCATTTCATAATTTGCTATATTTTTAATAATAACAAAGGCTAGCCCTTCTTCTAAAACAAGATCAATATATACTCTAGTGCCCTCAAGTGTATATTTTAATGTATTAGCTATTAGATTTACAAGCACCCTATATAATTTCTTCCCATCACTTATTATATTTACCGGGCTATCAGGTATATTGACTCTAAACTGAAGATTAGCTTCTTTTATCCTCTCTTCCATATCACCTAAAGTCTGTTCTATGAGCTTCCCAAGGTCAATCGCCTCTTGTTTAAATGCCATTTCACCACTTACAGCTTTAGATAGATCAAATAGATCCTCAATTAATATATTGAGCCTATGAGCCTTCTTTTTAAGTATATCTATATAGTCTTCTACATGCTCCGGCAGCCCATCTTCCTTAGAAAGTAGATCTGCATAGCTTGTAATAGACGTGAGAGGAGTTTTAAGATCATGGGATATGTTAGTTATTAGCTCCACTTTCATCTTCTCGCTCTTTAGACTGTTTTCTATAGCCCTATTTAATCCTAATTGTACTTCATTTAAATTCTCACCTAATATATATAGATCAGAATGTGACCTTAAAGATAGGGCTTCTGACATATCACCTGTTTGCATCCTTTCAACATGCACCATAGTTTCGCCTATATCATCTACACTCCTTTTATATTTTATAAAGTGTATACATGTGATAAGTATAGGAGGAACCATTATACCTAGAACCACTATCACAGGACTAAATATGCTTTCTCCCCATGCATACAGAAATATTCCTACAGCAAAAGATACTATTGTAGCAATTCCAAAAGTGAGATAATCCTTAATCAGTAATCCTCTTTGAAAGGGTTGTCTACTTTCAAATTCTTTATATTTTCTTATAGCCCAGTTCACTACATTCTTTGAAAACACCTTTTCCCTATTGACCCTAATATCTAGTAAGACAAAATATATCCACCAGAAATATATAAAGGCAAGAATTATGGCATATAGAATATTCTCTAAGTATCCATTATGATTCCAAAGTAGAAAGCGGTTTTGTCCTGCAGTGAAAAATACTATAATCATAAGTAATGCTATAAGGAGTTTAATCTCTAGACTTATCCTACTAATTACCTTGGCAATCCGCGTATCATGTTCTCTCTTATGTTCCCTCCTGTTAAAAGTATATATTAAAAGACCTATGCCAACACATAATATTACCAAACCAACAAGGGCAATTTTCTTTAAAGTAGAGCTTTGCATTTTAAGCATATGCAATATGCTATTGCCATAGGGGTTTTCAACTATGTTATCTTTTACAATTAAAAGAATCTGTGTCTCATATAATACTACTTCATTGCCATACATATAATTCCCAAATACTTCATCATAGCCACTTTTCATCTTGTATATATCCAAGGGAATATTATCTTTTTGTGCAGTGAATTTGCCATTATCAGAAAACAAATAATAACTATACCCTTCTGGCATGATAATAGAGCCATCTTCAGCAATAGATATATCCTCTTTAGAGTTTGTAAGAATTTTACCCGTCTCTAGATCTTTTGCATAATAGATAAGGTTTTCACCTTCATTGGCTAGAAATACCCTGCCTCTATTATCTAAGCCCTCCTCCTTAAATCTTTCGTCAGGCACTATATCTTCCGTTATATGTTGAACTAGCGTATCAAATTTAATAGCCATTGCCTCTTTGAATCCTTTTGTATCCTTTAAATCAAAGCTAAATAGCATCCTACTAAGAATTTTGGCATCTTCTAAATCATTTAATCCTAGAGTAATAATTGATATTAAAATTACAATTATACTAACTCCAATAAAAAACTTTGCCCACACTTTAGAGGGCTTATATTTTTTCGATTTTGTATCCAATACCCCACACCACCTTTAAGTATTTAGGCTCTCTAGGGTTTATCTCTATCTTCTCTCTTATCCTACATATATGTACCATTACAGTATTTTCTACCCTATGGGCAAACTCTCCCCATACCCTTTCATATATCTCCTCTGCAGGAAAGATCTGGCCAGGATTTTTCATCAAAAGCTCCATAATCTTAGTCTCAATGGGTGTCAGCCTTACATCTTCTCCATCTACCTGTAGAGTCCGCGCCTTCGTATCGTAAGAAAGCCCACCTGTAATCAAGGTATAGGGCTTTTTTGAGCTATCCATATCCCCTAGGGTCATATACCTTCTCAGTTGGGATTTTACTCTAGCCATAAGTTCCATAGTATTAAATGGCTTTGTAATATAATCATCAGCCCCCATAGAAAGGCCCAAAACTTTATCTGTATCCTCTGACTTTGCAGATAAAATGATTATGGGAATATTTCTATCTTCGCGTATCTTCATGGTAGTAGATAGTCCATCCAGCTTTGGCATCATAATATCAAGTATAATTAGATGCACTTCATAGTTTATAAGCGTTTCCAGCGCCTCTAATCCATCATATGCCTTAAGTACCCTATAGCCTTCATCTTCAAGATTTATGGATATGGCCCTTACAATCTCTTTGTCATCGTCTACAACCAATATACATGGCTTTACCACACATATCCCCCACCTTCCCTTCTATAAATTATAACATAAATACGAGCCTTTAATAGGCCCGCTTCACACTGATTCAACAAATGCATAATGTAAAACCTTTAAGGCTTCATTTCATTAATTGCATTTATCATGATATAGGATAAACTTTTGTGAGCCTGTATATATAGTAGGGCAATATTCTTACAAGAATATAGGTATATATCTTACAAAATACTTTCAATATGGATAAAATAATAAGAGCATAGCCCTTATACTTATCTAGGTTATGCTCTTATCCACCTTTTAATATCCTTCTGATATGTCAATTATACTTCCATCTAAAGCATTTATAATGGCATAGGGGTAGAGTTGTCCCCGCTCCGGCTCTTGAATTTTAGACTCCCCATCTTTAAAATGAAGCTCCTCATGTCCAAAAAACATCCATGCAGGCACCATTCTATATTCCCCTGGCCGATTCTGTATTTTTATCCGCATCAGCTTTAATTCTATGTCTGTAATATGAATCTGGCCTGATTCAATGGTTTCTAGATACTCCTTATTTTCTTCATAGATACCTTTCATATCCTCATAATATGCTTTATTCTCCTCATCATCTGCAAACTTTTCATAGTTGTTGTCTTCCATCCCTGTTCTAGTCAGCTTCTCCAAAGTATATTCTAATCCCATCTGTTTTTTAAAAAGCTCTACAGCCTCTTTAAACTCTATTATAGCTACATTATCATTTTCTAACTCTACCTTTTCCATGGGGGTGCCCCAGCTAAGGTATGTGATCGTCCCATTGTTTACATTAACTAACATGCTTTCATAAAAGTGGTTATAGCTGTGCTCACTGGTACCAGTATGAATTAGATCTTTTCTGCGGCTTCACTAGGCGCATTATTCTCCCCTTTAATTTAGATGTATTATTATAAAAGGATGTAGAGATAGAAGGAGCACCGTCTATATTTCCTTTATAAAATCTGGCTGCATCAATAAGTGATGCACTATATTCTAATCTCTCATCTTCACCTATACGGCTTGCTACCATTTGATCACAGCAAATTTCTACATCATCTTTAAATTGCCTATAGGCCATCCACACAAGAGGATTAAACCAGTGAATAGCCTTTGCCACAAGCCAGATATAGCTTAAAAGTATATCATGTCGTTTAATATGGAATACCTCATGAAGCAATATGCTGTTTAGCCTGTCTCTATTTATAGAACTGGTGAACCTATCTGGTAGAAGTATAGAGGGCTTTATATAACCAAATACACTGGGAGAGCCGATATATGGACAGTTAATTATCGTGACATCTTTATGTATCCCACTATCTTTAAGATGCCCCTTTACTATATTTAACACTTCTTTATCCTCTACATTTTCGCATAACCGTAGTTTTTGCCTAAACTTCACGGTAGCTATCAAGGTCCTCGTAAGTATGAATACCAATCCCAGTACCCAAATGATGGCCATTAACATCCATATATAGTCACCATTATATGATTTTTTATTATCCTCTTTATTTAGTCTCTCGGTTATATTTGAAATGGATGTAGATAGGCTAGTATCCTTTTTTGTTTGAGAAGATGGTTTTACAGTCTCTTTAGCTAGTTTTAAACCTACATTCGAGGGTGATTTATGCACAGGGGTTATACTCTCTTCCATGCTATATGTACTAATAGGATTTGATATCTTATTTGATATATATATTGGGCTTGTGAAAGTAATGGGAATACATAGCCTTGCAAGTATCATAATCCATAGCCAGATCATAACTTTAGAGTGTAGTCTCCTGGATACTTTATGCCTTACCATAGAGACTATTATAATCATGAAAGATGCTATAGATGATATCCCAAGAATTCCTTTAAATATTGATATCATCTAATTTTCCTCCCTTTTTTTTGAGTCTTTTTACAAGCATATCTAGTTCATCTAAATCCTCATGGCTGATATCTTCATTTTCCACAAATCCTGCTATCATATGGGATAGGCCATCATAGTATTTACGCATAACACTACTTGCTCTATCTGCTGCATATTCTTCTCTAGAGATAACAGGAAAATATTCATATATTCTACTACTGATTTTCTTAATATCTATAAATCCTTTGTCTAAAAGTCTATTTAAATATGTATTTACTGTCTGTCTAGACCAGTCTAATGTATCCTTTACTTCTTTTCTAATTTGTGAACTCTTAGTGTGCCCGTCTCTCCATAATATTTCCATTATAATTCCCTCTGCATCTGTCAAATCAGGATATTTGCCCATAATTATTCTCCTCACATATAAATATAGACGTATATATTGCGTCTTAAGTTAAGACTACAATATTACGTCTGTATTGTCAAGTAGTAATCTAATGCCTTGTCAAATATATTATCGCCCCCCTTGTAAAATTAAAAGGCAGTGACAATAATATCAACTTCCCAATTGTTTACAATATTTGATTATATCTTCCTAAGTCCATACCTAAAATCTAATTCAACCATATTTTCTTACTCCTATCCAATTTCTCTCTTCAATTATTAATTTTGAATATGCTTCAATGGCCTCAAATAATAACCATTTATCTGGATAATTATTTCTTGATTCGAACCATTTCAAAACTATCAACCTCCTCACTTCCGTATATGGAATACATGCGGTAATATTTCTATTTGTGGAGATTGTGGCCATTCAGAAATTCATTACAATTCCTGTAGAAATCGCCACTGCCCTTGTTGCCAAGGACTTATAAAAGAAAAATGGGTCGATAAGCGTAAATCTGAGATGGTTGATGCTCCATATTTTCATGTAGTATTTACTGTGCCTAGCGAGCTTAATCCTTTGATATATGCTAATAAGAGGCTTCTTTATACTTTGCTCTATAGAGCTAGTGCTGATACATTAAGTACATTAGCTAAAGATAAAAGATATCTCAATGCTTCTATAGGATTTATGAGCATTCTGCATACTTGGGGTGAGGCATTAAACTTTCACCCACATATTCATTCTGTTGTCCTTGGCGGTGGCCTCACTAAAGATTTAAAGTTTAAGACTGTTAAAGGTAATTTTTTATTCCCATTTGAAATAGTTTTTATCCCATCATTTTATCAACCTAGGTTGCAATATAAAGGGACGTAATTTCTAATAAGAGATTACTATCTTTCGGCAAAACTTACATATACAACAACCTACTCTTATGGAATGAAAACGATTTATATATGGCCCATCCAAGATAATGCCGTGTTTGTCCTCGATTCTTTTTCGTGTTGGAAACATCTTGTAGTTCTTTCCATCAGGCATATAAAACAATCCATGACCACCCTCTGTTATTAGTTTGCCTGTCTCCATCTCATTACCACAATATGTGCACTTCATCTAACCATCTCCTTCACATGCTTAATTAATATTATCCATTTTACACATAATCCTAGCTGAGCCTGTGTCTATAAGAAAAATTTTATACATGCAATCCTTATCTATTTCATATATAATAGTTACAGAACTTTTCATATTAGGAGGCTATATTCTTGAAAATAGTTATAATAGATGGACAAGGTGGCAAGATAGGTCAGATAATGATCGAAAAACTTAAACAAAGACTACCAGGACATGAGCTACTGGCTATTGGAACAAATTGCACGGCTACATCTGCAATGCTAAGGGCCGGTGCAGATTTTGGCGCCACAGGTGAAAACCCTATAATATATAATAGCAAAGATGCAGATATTATAATAGGTCCACTGGGCATTGTAGTTGCCAATTCATTTCTTGGTGAGATCACACCTAAAATGGCTGTAGCTATTGGCGAAAGTAAAGCACAAAAATTCTTAATTCCTATAAATAAATGCAACAATAGAATTGTAGGGATGATGGATCTTTCCTTTAGCGAATATGTTGACCTTGCTATATCAGAGGTACAAAGCTATTTAAATAGAAAATCCATATAACATATGATGCAGATACTAGCTTTATAGGTAGTATTTAAGTCAGCATATGTTAAGAAATTAACATTGCTATATTCTACTATTTAAAACATTTTAAGATCCCATTTATTATTCCCTATATCTTCATAGTAAAACTCACTTAAAGAATCATTTTCAAAGATCTTAATCATCTGGGCAAAATCATCTGTCATCTTATATTTATGTAGATCTTCTCTTTCTATCCAAAATACTTCCCCCTCCTCTGAGGATCTAAGCCTTCCAGAAAATTCATGGGTTTTAAACAATAGTACCACATATCTAACGTCATTTGCATTTTGAAATTGTTTTATCCCACATAACTTAGGGCTCTTAATATCAAGGCCTGTCTCTTCATATACCTCACGAATAACGGACCTAACAAATGACTCTCCTTTTTCTATATGGCCACCTGGGAAGGTGATTCCTGACCAATTAGGATCCTTTCTATCTTGCACCAATATTTTCCCATTGTTATCATACACCATACACATATTTGTTAGTATCGCCCTTTCTGCTTTAGACACTATATTATTCTCCCCTTTATTCTATATCCATTAAGCTCTACAAATCATCTTCTAAATCTACTGCCCATATTTGCATATACCACAGCAAGGATAGATATAACAAAAAATATTGCAAATCCTATCCACATAGGGACCATGCTCTTAAACAGATCACTAGTTGCCATAAGTAAAAAGCTACCCATATATGCAAACATTATCTTGCCCATAAACTTGCAGAGGGCCTTCTCGTCATATTTATCTTTAGTCTCCTTGCTAGATGTATTATACCCTGCAATTAGAAAAGCCCCTTTACCCATCATAAATACTACACCTAACGCTAAAAATATTAACGCAATTATTACATGAACTATCCACATAAGTTACCCTCCATAGTTTTTTTACAATCTTTTAGTTTACTCAATTATATCATAAAATGTGGATAAGTCTTTACTAATAGTGGAAATCTCATAATAAGTGGGCCACCATATGTATGTGGTAGCCCAAACGAACTATGACTATTATATAAAAACCAGATCGCTCCTAGCCTCAATATCAAATTTTTCAAAATACTCATTTTCTAGAGGTATCCACTCTTCTAAAAACCGCCTTTGCATCTTAGGGCCATTTCTTTTCAGAATTCTTTCCGACTGCTCTCTAGTATCTACTTTTAAAAATATCTTCAAATCATAATTATCTATTAATGTAGGGTGCATGCTATATACGCCCTCTATAATATTGAGCTTTTTAGGTTTAACTAGTATAGGCTCTTCCAAGGCCATAGTCTGACAATTATATGGTCTATATTCAAATTTATACCTATTTTGTATTCCCTCAACTATCTCCTGATTAAATCTAGTGTAATCCACATTTCCACCGATTTCACTAAGCCTTTCTCTTGTCCTTTGCTCCGGCCTTAAGAAGTAATCGTCCATATGAAATATATTACAATCATATATTTTGCCTAAGAGCCTAGCCAAGGTACTCTTTCCAGCGCCGGCGTTCCCATCTATAGCCACATTCACTATCTCTTTTTTCCTCATAAGTGAATCTATACCTTCAAACACCTTAAAATACTGGCAATATTCCTTTTTAACAATCCTATAAGCAGGCAAATATTCTTCCCTATAGATCTTGCTGTGACTAATTGGCGGATAATCTTTACCTTTGTATTTTTCAATATATCTATCTAGATCTTTTTCTAAATAGGGAAGACTCTCATCTATAATACACTCTCTAAGCATTTCTAGTTTATATTCAAAACTTTCAATATCTCCCTTTATAGAATTAGCCGTCTCCACAAAGAATTTATTGACTGTGGTAAGGTTAATTGATGTCTTTTGCATTCCCCAGAGATTCATTCTACATAACCCATTCCCAATATCTTCAAAAAGATCAGGTGTATTAGGCCCATAAAAATATTTCTCTACGAGGGCATATTCCTCCTTAAGCCTTCTTAAACTAGCCATTTCATCCTCTATCATATGTCCACCAGCAAACTCATTTTGATATATTAGCTTTATATAATCAATAAGCTGCATCTTCGGATACAGCTTATACTGCTTCAGCAGCATATTTTTAAATTCATCTCTAGCTTTAGCTTTCAATTAAATTCGACCTCTCTAATGCAATAATTATTATAGGAATGATAATTATCTGAAGTATTAT
>JAAZLT010000144.1 GCA_012799205.1 Clostridiales bacterium | reverse complement strand
CACAATCATCCTTAGTATATACAACATTTTGTTTGGATTCTGGGTACCCATTTTGTTTGCACTTTTATTAAATGAAGTAAGAAAAGAAAGGTTTAAAAAGATTGTTCAAACTTCTAGCTACTTGCCATATTTTATATCATCGGTGGTAGTAGCTGGCATGGTGCTTTCATTTATAGAGCCTAATGGACTTGTAAACAATATCATCGCAGCATTTGGAGGCTCACGAAAGGCTTTAAGTACAGAACCTGGATACTTTAGATCAATATATACAATAACTAATGTATGGAAATCGTTTGGATTCAATTCAATACTGTATCTATCGGCAATGACTGCTATAGATCCAGAATTATATGAGGCCGCTTATCTAGATGGAGCCACAAGGATGCAAAGGATATGGTATATTACAATTCCAGGGATAAGGTCTACCATTGCCATAATGCTTATAATGGCAGTTGGGTCACTGCTTGGTACAAATACAGAGTTAATACTATTATTATATTCACCAGCGACTTATCCAACAGCAGATGTGTTAGGAACCTATATCTACAGACTTGGTATCGAGGGAGGACAATTTAGCTACACTACAGCAATTGGTTTATTTTCAGCAGTAATTAACTTTATGATGGTGTTCGTTGCAAATAAAATAAGTGATAAAGTTGCCGGTCATAGCTTATGGTAATCGAATCAGAGACTAGTTTACTAGTGAAATATAAAACGGAGGATGTCGACTATGGACAAAAATTCAAATACAATTAAACACGGCAGCGCTCTAGGGGACGCCATGATATATGTACTCATGATATTTGCAGGCTTTATCACGTTATATCCTATGTACTATGTGTTTATTCTTTCAATTAGCGACCCTATTGAGGCGGCTACCATGAAGGTATATTTTTACCCTAAGGGAATATATCTACGGGCATATAATATCTTAATTCACGATGCTAAAATGTGGCGTGCCTTTGGTAATACTGTATTGTATGTAATATCAACGACTGTACTCGTCCTTTTTACATCGGTAACATGTGCTTATCCGCTTACTTCTAGTAAGTTAAAAGGGCGCAAATTTTTAACAATATTTCTAATAATACCTATGTATTTTAGTGGAGGATTAATTCCTTCCTTCTTATTGGTATCGAGATTGGGGCTTTATAACACTATATGGGCCTTAATAATACCTGCAAGTTTTAACATATGGTATATTATATTGACCAGAACATTCTTTGCAGGCATACCTGAGTCTTTAAGGGAATCAGCGCGTATAGATGGGGCAAACAATTTTACAATATTATCTCGAATATATGTGCCATTAAGCAAACCAATATTAGCTGTTGTAAGTATATATACCATTGTAAATGTATGGAATAGCTGGTTTTCATCTATGGTATATCAACCTAATATATCAATACAACCTTTACAGATGTACCTAAGACGTGTCTTAGTTGAACAGACAATAGATTTGACAAAGCTATCTATGGCGGAGGCAGAGGCTCTTGCCAGATTGAGGCTATCTAATAATCAGCTTAAGTACTCGATGATAATACTAACAACATTACCTGTTATATTCACATATCCCTTCTTCCAAAAACATTTCGTCAAGGGTGTAATGCTTGGATCATTAAAGGGATAGAACCTAAAGCGTATAGATATCTATGGGTAAAACCCTATATATAGATATAAACTTATAGAGGAGGAAAAAAACATGAAGAAAGTTACAAAGAGATTAATAGCAATTTCTTTGACTCTATTGTTAATGATCAGCTTATTTAGTGCCTGTGCCCCGAAAGATGGCGACAAGTCAGATGATCAAGTCAAAGAGCCTGGGACAGAAACTCAAGATAAGGAAAAAGGTGGGGATGTCTCAGATAAGGCAGAAACTCGAACTATAAAAATAATGGGTCCAGAGAGTAGTAATCCCTATTCAAAATTTGAGGATCGGGAAAACTATGTAGCCTGGCAAGAGTTCAAAAAGCTATTTGAAGCTAAGGGACTAGAGCCAGAGTTTGAGATTGTAGCTACAGATCAATATGAGACTACACTTCAAACACGTATGGCCTCTGCAGTAGATCTGCCTGATTTTCTAAATGTCTCCCAGTTAGATGACGTAACTATCTTAAACTATGTAGATATGGGATCTATTCTGGCGATAAACAAGATTATAGATGAATATAGTGATGGTACTGCTAAGAAGTTTTATGCAGAAGGTGGGAAGGGCGAACGCTCCAATATTCTAAATACAGCAGAAGATGGCAATGTTTATTGGATAAGCCAGATTCAGGCTACTACCTATGATGGTAAACCAGGATCTACATGTATGGGAATAAATGTACGTGCAGATTGGTTAGAAGCATTGGACATTGATGTGCCGGAGACAGCAGATGATTTTTACAATATGCTCAAAGAGTTTAGAGATAAAGATGCCAATGATAATGGACAGGAAGATGAAGTTTTAGCGCTTGGATCCGTAAGCTTTACCAATGGGATAGGTCAATGGTTTGGCTTAGTTTCAGGTATAAGTTCTTTTGTTATAGAAGATGGTGAGGTAACATCACCCTGGTATCAAGACGGAATTAAGGATTATTTCGCCTTTATGAACAAGTTGGCAACAGAGGGTCTCATGGATACAAGCTTACTTGGAGCACCTAGTGATCAGTTAGATAAGGCAGTTGCTGAAAATAAAGTTGCTGCAGTTTACACATATGCTATGCAGACTTGGTTTGAGCCTAGTACTGGTATTGAAGATGCTAGATATTTACCTATTGGACCTTTGAAAGCTGTTGATGGAGTTGAGCCTGTAAATGCTATAGAACCACCATTTTTATCATATAATAGATGGGCATTTACAAAAGAGTGTGAAGATTTAGAAGCAGCTGCAGCTTTATTAGATATTCTCTCCAGCGAAGAATATGAGATACTAACCCAGTGGGGAGTTGAGGGGGAATCCCATGAGATAGTAGATGGCGAAAGAAAACTCTTACCTATTGCTTTAAACGACGCTTGGGAACAGGCAGCTGAAGAGGGTAGGACAATTGGAGATTTTCTCTGGGCAAATGGAAGTATGTTCCCTAAACGCCGATTTGTACCAATGGAAAATGAAATAGGTGTTGTGCCAGAGTATAAAGCAGAGTATCAAAGGGCAATAATCGATTATCATCCTACTGTTCCACTAGGTACTTCAAACTATTTCCCCGTGCCTACGATTGAACAGGTAGAGAGAAAACTCGAGATAATTACTGACCTTACTACTCAATCAGAAGAACTTGCCACTGGGCTTATATTAGGCCAACTCTCTTTAGATGATTGGGATGATCATATAGCTAGCCTTAAAAACTTAGGGCTTGATGATCTCTTAGAGATTGATCAAACTTTACTCGATAGATTTAATGAACAACTAGACTAAGCTTAGGATAATTAGAATATTATATGTAGAAAGTCAAGAGAAAAGTTTTTTCCTCTTGACTTTTTTACTATATTATCTATATCACAAATGAGAAAGTTATGATAAAGTAATCATAGACTCAACAAGAGAAAGCCATATTAGCATAGATAAAGTATAATATTTGGTTTGGATATAGACTTTGACAGAGTGAATAAGATATCTGATATCAGAAAGATGCATAAAAGGATGTTCTACTAATGCAAATAGATTAGGGGTAGATTTTTGTGTCAAAGCAAATATATATAAATATATTAGTTGTTACAATAGGCCTATTATTATGTATATACTGTACGGCAAATAGTAGTATGAAACACAATGGATACGAAACTGTAGAACATTTAGAACTGGAAGTAGAAGTTATAGATGATCAAATAAAAGAGAATATGCAAAAAGAGGATGTTGGCAGAACAACTGATAGCACAAGGATAGATGAGATCGGCGAAGATGAATGCAACCAAAAAGAATACAACCAAAAAGAATATAACCACCATGAAGGAAATGGACCTTCAGAACAAACCATAGGTGAGATGGATATAGGGGGGCGTATCGCATATCTTGAAAACAAGTACAAGGATTTGACTCCAAGCTTTTGGGGGGAAGATGTGGATGGAGTTATCACCCACATAGAAACGCAGGATAAAATAGTTGCCCTTACATTTGATGCCTGCGGTAGCAAGAGTGATGGATATGATAAGAGGATTGTGGATTTCCTAATAGATCAGGAGATCTATGCCACCTTGTTTATCAATAGTAACTGGATTAACAAATACCCAGATGAATTCATGGCATTAGACTCGACCCCTTTATTTGAGATAGCAAATCATGGAGATAGGCACAGGCCCCTTTCTGTAAATGGGAAATCCGCATACGGTATATCGGGAACTCAAAATATAAAGGAAGTAGTGGAGGAAATATTAGTAAATGATGAAAAGATATTTAAATTGACAGGGCAAAGACCTAAATATTTTAGATCTGGTACTGCATTTTATGACGAAATAGCTGTTGAGATTGCCCATGAGCTAGGATATGAGGTGGTAAATTTTAATATTTTAGGGGATGCGGGGGCTACCTTTAATAAACAGCAAATAATAAATGCATGCACTAATGCGACCCCTGGCTCTATAATAATTTTTCATATGAATAGACCAGAGACGAATATAGCTGAGGGGATTATAGAGGGAATTCAGCGCCTTAAGGATGAGGGGTATTCATTCGTAAAACTTTCTGACTATCATAATCTTTTAAGGTAGTGATAAGTCAAAAGGTGGTAATATAGTTTTGGTAATATGGTTTAAAACAACTTAGAATATAGAATGTTTATATATAGAGTCTTAAACGGATTTATGGCTATTATAATCCTATGTTTGTAAGATGTTTGTACAAATGCATTTAGGGTATAAAAATAGGATTATAGGAAACCACTATAATCCTTTTGTTTGGCGGGGAGAGAGGGATTCGAACCCTCGTTACGCTTGTGACGTAAACACGATTTCCAGTTCTACCAAGGTAATTCACCTCCAACGCCTAAAAGCCACCAACATTTCTTGGAGTACGGTTTAGAGACGTTTTCATCTAACTAAGGGTAATTCTAAAAAACTCATATTTATCACTGCGTGTTTGTACAATGTTTGTACAAACACGCAGTGATTTTATTTACACCCAGGCCTTTACTACCTTATATTATAAATTGGAATCCTAATAACCTCTGTAATTCTCTTTGAGTTTTTTGTATACTTTGGAGGATATAAAACATAGAATAATTATAAATGAAGCTGGGCGCATAAATGATTTTTGATGAATATATATCCTCTAGGACCAAAAAGTACCTTTGAAATAGGCATGCCTTGACCGTTACAATAGCTATATAAGAATAAATTTAAAATTTGGGGGTATTGTAATGGGATCTATTAATGAAAACAAGGCGATTGCTGAAATTATAAAAAAGAATGAAAAGATCATCCAGGATTATGCTAAAGAAATACAAGAGGGACTTAGAGGGAAAAGAATGACCATCGATGACATAGAAACAATAATGCTAAAGACAATGGAAACAATTAAGCATAATGTTCTAGCTACTACCACAGAGATAATCAATGAAGAAACTAAAAAAAAGAGACGAAGTAAAATACTGTGAGAAATGCGGTAAGAAGATGTCTATAACAGCCCGGGATAGCCATCTTGGGATTAATAGTATGATGGGTTATATAAATTTTAATAGGAATTTATATTACTGTAGACGCTGTGAGGAAGGGTTTGCGCCATTTGATAAAGAGCTTGATGTAAACGATGAGCATAGAATTACAAAGAATTTAATTGAAACGACTTGTGATCTAGCCCAAAGAATGTCCTCTTTCGGGGAAGCCGAAGAAATTCTATTGTAGTACATCAAATTAATACTATTAGAAACTGCAATCCTAGGTCAAATTTAAAATATAAATCAACAATATTATAGCAATAATCTGCCCTTGTAT
>JAAZLT010000143.1 GCA_012799205.1 Clostridiales bacterium | reverse complement strand
CATGGAAATAGAAAAGGCAGAGCACGAGCCAAAGAAGATAGTGATAGAAGATCTATCTAACTCCCATAGACATTTGCTACTTGAGACAAAGCTTCAAAGGATAAATGAGCCAGTAGCCTTTAGAGGTGAAATAATGTATTCAGGAGGCGGGGGAGGAAACATTGAAGATCAGGAAGTGCTAACACAGTTAGCTATAT
Source organism: Clostridiales bacterium (assembly GCA_012799205.1). GTDB lineage: Bacteria > Bacillota > Clostridia > Caldicoprobacterales > Xylanivirgaceae > JAAZLT01. The sequence goes on along the minus strand of JAAZLT010000143.1, from coordinate 1,981 downwards.
ATGATATAGAGGGGCAATCAGAGGATATTATAGCCGACAGTGGGATAAAATTTGGTGAAATATATGAGGGTAGATTCAACGAAAAATGGGCTATTTGGTTAGATACCAATCATCTAGGCGAAAATATAATATACGCCATGAATCGAAATACGGGGGATATAACTGAAATAGATTCCTGTGAGCATAATAAGCCAAAGCTTAAACTTTGGGGAGATGATCTAGTTTGGGTAAAGCAGGGGGATATAGAAAGTGATAGCCTATATATATGTGATCTAACAAAAGGTGAAGTGGTGGCATTGGAGGTATTTGATAGCCCCACATATGGCACCTGTCCGCCAGCTATATGGGAAGATACGCTCATATGGTCATCTGCTGGGGAAAATGGCAATAGTATTATAAAAAGACTTTCGCTACAGTCAGATGATGGTAGTATGTTAGATGATCTTGTAGAGGAGCATATAGATCCTAAGGGTTTTGCTATATATCCTGCTACAAATGGTAGGGCAATTGCATGGATAGATAATCTGAATCCTAAAGAGGCCACCCTAAAGCTTACACTAGATGGAGAGAATATAATAGATGTAGATGAGGGAATTGGAAGATTCTTTGGAGTTGGTGATAACTTTATCGGATATACAAAGGGCGATGATGTGATGGTATATTTTTGGGAAGAAGAAAAGTATGCCCATATCAATCCCAAGGATGTAGCCGGTAGATTGACATCTTCAGAGAGTGTAAAGGGCCAGTATATACTTTGGTATTCAAATGCTCCTAACGAATCAAAGGATATTGTAAATATAAGTGTAATTGAATAAGAAGTATAAAAAGAAGAGAAAAGGGGATTATTATGTCAAGGGTAAAGACTGTATTTATCTGTGGCGAGTGTGGATATATATCACCTAAATGGCTAGGGAGATGCCCTAGCTGTGATAGTTGGGGAACATTAAACGAGGAAATAGACCCTAGCAGCCCAAAAAAGTCACCATCGTCCAAAGTAGCTACAGATATAGGAAGGCCAGAGCCCATAGGGGATATCGTCTTAGACAGAGAAGATAGATATCTAACGGGGATGGATGAGTTAGATAGGGTCATGGGCGGCGGAGTTGTTAAGGGTTCTTTGACCCTTTTAGGCGGAGATCCGGGCATTGGTAAGTCCACTTTATTATTACAGGTGAGCAACTGGCTTGGAGAAAAGCATGGCAAGGTCTTATATGTCTCTGGCGAGGAGTCTGCGAAGCAGATAAAGCTAAGAGGGGATAGGCTCAATGCTACATCTGACGATTTATATGTAGTATGTGAGACAAATCTGGATATAATTTTAAAACATGTGGATAGATTAGAGCCAAGTTTTCTAGTGATAGACTCTATACAAACTACATTCAATCCCCAGATCCCTTCGGCGCCGGGAAGTGTAACCCAGGTTAGAGATACTACATCTACTTTAATGAGGCTTGCTAAATCTAGGGGCATTACTACATTCATTGTAGGACATGTGACAAAGGAAGGTGCAATAGCAGGACCGAGAATGCTCGAGCATATGGTGGATACTGTTCTCTACTTTGAGGGGGAAAGGCATCATACGTATAGAATATTAAGGGGTGTAAAAAATAGATTTGGATCCACAAATGAGATAGGGGTATTCGAGATGCGAGACCGGGGGATTATGCAGGTGGAGAACCCCTCCAAATTATTATTATCTGGTAGGACCCAAGGGGCACCTGGTTCTGTAGTTTTATGTAGCATAGAAGGAACGAGGCCAATACTCGTAGAGCTGCAGGCCCTAGTTAGTACTACAGCATTTGGTATGGCGCGTAGAACCGCTACAGGTGTAGATCACAATAGAGTGGCATTACTGATGGCTGTTTTGGAAAAGAAGATAGGGATGCAATTGTACAATCAAGATACCTATGTAAATGTAGCCGGAGGCTTTAGAATAGATGAGCCAGCAGCGGACCTTGCCATTATATCTGCCATAGCCTCT
>JAAZLT010000142.1 GCA_012799205.1 Clostridiales bacterium | reverse complement strand
TTTATGTAAAAAGGATATTCAAACCAAGAGGGTGGTGATTCCAAAACTTATATATAGGGATAGCTGTAATATATAGAGATTTAAAAAACAGGAGGGAAAGATATGATTAAATCACATGTAGAGTTAAGGGATGCTATAGATAGGGCAGTAGCTAAGACAAAAATCACCGATGTACATACCCATCTATATAATCCAAAATTTGGTGATATGCTATTATGGGGCGTGGATGAGCTTGTAACATATCATTATCTTATTGCTGAAGTATTTAGGCATGTAGATATTTCTTATGATGATTTCTGGGCAATGGATAAAGAGGGACAATCTGACCTTATATGGCAAAAATTATTTATCGAAAATAGTCCTTATAGTGAATCTTGTAGGGGCGTATTAACGGTTCTTAATAAGTTAGGTCTGGATGTAAAAAAAGACGGATTGAGAGAATATAGAGAATACTTTAAATCGAAGACCGTAGAAGAGTATGTAGATTTGGTATTTGAAATGTCAGGAGTAAAAGATGTAATAATGACTAACGACCCCTTTGATGAAGAAGAAAGAGCTGTATGGCTTGGCGGCTATGAAAGAGATGACAGATTTAAGGCTGCTCTTCGTATAGATCCACTATTAAACGGGGGAGAAGAAATATTAAAACAGCTACAAGGTTGGGGCTATGATGTCATAGATCAACTAGATAAAAAGATGTACTCTGAAATTAGAAGATTCCTAACCGAATGGGTAGAGAGAATGGATGCGCTATATATGGCAGTATCTCTTCCACCTACATTTGAATTTCCAGAGGATTCTATGAGGGCCAGACTTATAGAAAACTGTGTACTTCCAGTTTGCAGAGAGCTTAATATTCCCTTTGCCATGATGATAGGGGTTAAAAAGCTTATTAATCCAGATCTGCAGCTAGCAGGAGATTCTGTAGGAAAGTCCAGTATAGATACTGTAGAATATCTATGTGCAAATTATCCTAAGAATAAATTTATGGTTACCATGTTGGTTAGAGAAAATCAACATGAACTAAGCGTAGCAGCACGCAAATTTAGAAACCTCTTAGTATTTGGATGCTGGTGGTTTTTAAACAATCCAAGTCTAGTCGAGGAAATGACTCGTATGCGATTTGAGCTACTTGGTACAAGTGTCGTACCACAGCACTCTGATGCAAGAGTATTAGATCAGCTTATATATAAATGGGAACATTCAAAGAGAATAATAGCTGATGTATTATATGATAAATATAAGGATATATTAGACACGGGATGGGATCTAACACAAGAGGATATACAAAGAGATGTAGATAAACTATTTGGAAAAAGTTTCTGGGAATTCCTAGACAGAGATTTTAAATAAAGGCTTGCATAAATATAAGGAGATGGTATATATCCATCTCCTTATATTTATAACAGCGGCGAGAGGAGCCGCGAAATAGATTCTTTAAATCTTATATATAGGCTTCTATTTGAATATTTTTCTTTGGTTATTAGGCTACTAGAGTTAAGGTCTTCTAACAATATCTTTTCGAAAGCCCTGGCAACTGCTTTATCATATATGAACGCATTTAGTTCAAAACTTAGGTTAAAACTTCTCATATCCATATTGGCGCTACCAACAGATACCACTTCTCCATCTATTATTAAGAGTTTACTGTGTAAAAATCCATTATCATAAGTATATATCTCTACGCCTGTATTGATTAGCTCACCTGCATAAGATGTAGATGCCCAATAAACAAAGGGATGATCTGGTTTGCAGGGGATAATTATCTTTACATCCACGCCCTCTAGAGCAGCAATCTTAAGTGCCTGTAATATACTATCATCTGGTATAAGGTAGGGTGTTTGCATGTATATACTACTTTTTGCCTTTGTAATCATTTTAAGATAGCCCTGGTGTATTGCTGCCCAAGTGGAATCAGGCCCGCTTGAGACTACCTGAATTCCTGAGTTTCCCACGATAGGATGCGGGGGAAAGTAGTGATCATCTAATGGAATTCTCTCACCATATGCAAAATGCCAATCCACCATAAATCTCATTTGGAAATAATCCACAGAGTCGCCTTCTAAAAGCACATGTATATCTCTCCAAAATCCAAACTTATTATCCAGTCCCATATATTCATCCCCTATATTAAACCCTCCAGTAAAGGCTTTTTTTCCATCTATAACTGCAATCTTCCTATGATTGCGATAGTTGAGCCTAAAGTTTATATAGGGTAATATAGGTGGATAAAACTCAGCTAACTGCACACCTGCCTTCTTCATTTCGGCAAAATAACTCCTTGGGACTCTAATACATCCCATACCATCGTATAGAAGCCGGACTTCTACACCTTCTTGGGCTTTCTTTATAAGAAGTTTTTGTAGGGCAATTCCCAGAAAATCATATCGGATTATATAATATTCAATATGTATATGGTCTTCTGCTTCTTCTATGGCTTGGAATAGGGCAGGGAATTTTTCCTCACCATTATTTAATATAGTGACCTTGTTATTTTGAGTATATATAGACTGGCTATTTTGGAGTTGTAATTGTATGATGTCTGTGTGGAGCTGCGCGGTTGTGCTTATCTTACTTAGCTTACGATTTTCTATTAGGGTCGTTTGCTGTCTTGCAATACTTTCTAGATCTACCTCTTCTTTTTTAGAAAACAATCTTTTTTTGCGCATATCTTGTCCTATTAATAGATAAAAAATAAAGCCTGCCAGTGGTAAGAACATGAGTACAAATAGCCATGCCCAAGTAGAAGCTGGATTACGTCTTTCCAGAAAAACTATTATGAATGCAAAACCCATGTTAACTATCATTACCAATAGGGTGATATTGATATTTAATTTTTGTATGGGCATACCACTTCCCCTTTCATGAATAAATATATTCTAACTTTTTATACTCCGTAGTATCATATATCCCTTCCTTTTTGCAATGATTGAGCAGTTGCTGTATATTTCATTTAATTTCTTAACAGCCGATAGAGCCCCTTGTTTCTTTTGGATTACCATATATATTGCACCACCAGCGTTAAGGTAGTCTATACTCTCGCTAAAAAGCGGATATATGACCTTCTTTCCTGCCCTAATAGGTGGATTGGTCACTATAATATCAAACATATTTGATATATTAGAAAAACCCTCGCTTACATAGGCTTTAGCATTTAGAATCTGATTCCTCTCTATATTATTCTTAGCAAGCGAGACTGCCCTTTCATTTATATCCGTCATATGAACTATACAATCCTCATTTAGGACCGCAAGAGAAATTCCAATAGGGCCATAACCACAGCCAAGATCCAGTATTTGTCCCCTTATATCAGGCATTGAGTTTATTAGTAGGTCAGTTCCAAAATCTACCCTCCCTTTGGAGAAGACTCCAGAGTCTGTAGAAAGTTCTAATCTTTGCCCCCTTATAAAGTATTCTACTATACGTATATCATGTGTTGTAGTTGGCCTTGATGAATAATAATGTTCCATATAATTCTCCTTCTTTACTTAACAGATGATTTAAGTAGAGCTATCTCATTATCAGTCAGTTCTCTTGCCTCTCCGGGAGCCAGATTTTCATCTAATTTTAGCTTGCCCATTTGAACCCGCTTTAAGTACAACGTCTTTCTGCCTATATATTTAAGCATACGTTTTACTTGATGGAATTTACCTTCGTATATAGTTATATATACACTATTTGGTGATATTATCTCTAGCTTCGAAGAAAGAGTGATGAAATCCTCGTCAAGGGGGATGCCATGCTTAAAGCGCTCTATATCAGAAGAGGTTATTATACCATCGACAGTGGCAAGATACCTCTTGGGCACGTAATTTCTGGGGGATAATAGCTGATGGGCTAGTTTACCATCAGTAGTTAGTATTAAGAGGCCCTCAGTATCTTTATCTAACCTTCCAATTGGGAAAAGTCCTAATCCCTTAAGCCCATCCCCTAGGATGTCAATTACAGTTGTTGAGAATCTGTCTTTTGTGGATGTGATAACACCTGACGGCTTATTTAACATAATATAGTGATGTTCCTTATAGTCGACCTTCATATTATCCACATATACACTATCCGATCTAGGAAAGACTATATGATTGACTCTTCTTATAACATGTCCATTTATTTTAACTAGACCCTGTCTAATTAAAACCTTCACTTCTTTACGACTCCCAAATCCACTGTGAGCTAGCATTTTGTCGAGTCTCATTCTTTTCAATCAGGACACCCCAAACTGTTATTTTGTCAACTGCTTTATATTATATCATAAATATGTTATCCTAAGTAGGGAAATTAATCTAAATCGGGGAGGCAGTATATATGATAGCTTTAGGCAGTGATCATGCAGGTTTTTATCTTAAAGAAGAGGTAAGGCGTTATTTAGATGAAAGAGGGATCAAATATAAGGATTTTGGGGCTAATTCAGAGGAGAGTGTGAATTATGCGGAATATGCTGAGAAGGTAGCCAATTCTATTGTAAAAAGAGAGTGCAAAAGAGGTATAGTGATCTGCGGTACAGGAATAGGGATATCTATTGCTGCAAATAAAGTAAACGGAATAAGAGCTGCTGCGTGCAGTGATTACTATTCGGCTATAATGTCTAGAAGGCATAATGACAGCAATATATTAGCACTTGGTGCTAGAGTAGTAGGCCCTGGCCTTGCTCTCACAATTGTAGAAGGGTGGCTAAATGAAGACTACGAAGGAGACAGGCACCAAGAGAGGCTTGATTATATATCGGAGATTGAAGCTAGAAATAGAGGGTGAAAAAACTTATATAGGGGCCTGATAAGGCCCCTATACAAGTTTAGTATCAAAACTTTAAATCTTATGTCAATAATGCATGTGCCTCTTGCAGCATTTCTATGATTTCAATATGCTGTGGGCAGGCCTCTTCACATTCGCCACATTCTATGCAAAGGGATGCATCCTCATCCCTTTCGATTAAAGTTTTATACCTTTTCTTATAATGCT
>JAAZLT010000141.1 GCA_012799205.1 Clostridiales bacterium | reverse complement strand
TTTCTACAAAAAATTACATGGAATTTCTTCTTAAATGGAAATATGGGTTCCATTAGATTAAAATTTCTAAATATTACCTCACTCTTTATATTATCCTTTATTATAGATTTATCATTATCAATCTTTTTAAAGTATTTGAGTCTCCATTGCGGTGGCATAGAGGCAATAGATTCATTCTTATATATGCCCATCTTTGCCTTATTTAGGATTTTATTTGATATATCTGTGGCTAGGATTTTAGTATCCCAATATCTTTTATCAGTCCCAAAAAATTCATCCAAAATCATTGCAATGGTATAGGGTTCTTCACCGCTAGAGCATCCAGCACTCCAGATCCTTAGATCTTTATCTTTTACATTAATTTTCAGATAGGGTAGTACATGATCTCTAAGGTAATAAAAGTGATCTACCTCACGCATAAAATAGGTATGATTTGTAGTAATTCTGTCTAAAAGGGTTGTGACTGCAGCACCTGTCTTATCAGATATAATATACTCATAATATTGGGTAAAGTTATTGAAACCTAGCTGGGTCAGAATAGGCCCAAGCCTTCCAATTACTAACAACTTTTTCTCCTTTCTTAAATTTATTCCATAGTTATCTCGTATATAATTTGCGAGTTTTTTAAATTCTGTGTCTGTAATTTTATACATATTTTCACCAATTTACATTTGGGAGGGTCAAACCCTCCCAAATAGATTCTTAATACTTGCCAAAATCATCCTCATCTAGATCCCTTTTTGAATCTTTTTTTGGATTATCTTTGACCTCGTCCTTATATGTGCCCTCTTGACTTGCTCCCATATCCATGCGATCCAAACTTTTATTGTTTAGATTATCTATTACTCTTAATTTAAACCTACCAACCATCTCCTTGAGCAATTCTGCCTGACTGGAGAGCTCTTCACTTGCTGCAGCACTTTCTTCAGATGTAGCAGAGTTTGTCTGTACTACATCTGATACCTGCATAATTCCTTGGTTCACTTGGGCAATTCCGGCTGCCTGCTCATTAGAGGCACTAGCTATCTCTGCCACTAGTTCTGCCGCTCTTTCTACTTCATTTACTATCTTGTTTAGAGCAGCTGCTGTTTCATTGGCTATCTTAGTTCCCGCATCAGATTTTTTTATAGATTCTTCGATCATGTCGGTAGTCTCCTGGGCAGCCTCGGCAGATCTTGCAGCCAGAGTCCTAACTTCTTCAGCAACCACTGCAAATCCCTTACCATGCTCCCCTGCCCTTGCAGCTTCTACCGCTGCATTTAATGAAAGTATATTGGTCTGGAATGCAATCTCGTCTATCACCTTTATAATCTTGGATATATTAGAGGACGATTCATTTATATCCTCCATTGCCTTTACCATTGCTCGCATCTGTTCGTTGCCTTCTATGGCATTAATCTTCGCAGTCTTCGCTAGTTCATTCGCCTGATCAGCATTTTGTGCATTAAGATCAGTTTGAGCTGATATCTCCTCCAAAGACGCTGTAAGTTCCTCTACTGAGCTTGCTTGCTCTGCTGCTCCTTGAGATAGTGCCATACTAGAGTCAGACACCTGCTGCGCCCCTGCTGCCACCTGTTCCGATGAGGAGTTTATATTAGTTAATATTTCATTTACGCCAACAACGAGCTCTTGAAGTTTTAAACCAAGTAAATCTTTCTTTGATCTTATATCTATATCTACCGTTAGATCACCGTCTGCAAGTCTTTCTACTACTCTAGCCTGATTTCTAATATTAGCTATCATACCTCTAAAGGCCTCAGCAAGATCTCCTACTTCATCTTTCGTATCTGCATTTACCTCTACATTAACATCACCCTGAGCGAGAGTATTAGCTGCATATACCATCTCATTTATAGGCGCTGCGATTCCCCTTGAGACGTAAAGCGCCATTAAGATAGATATAATTACCCCAACTATTAGTACTATTATCACTATTAGAATGACATTCTCCGTAGTTTGCAGATTTCTCGCAATTTCATCACCTGCAAATTCCACTTCATACTCGACTATAGAATTTAAAGCCTCATCTGCAACTAAAGCTACAGATCTGACGGCTCCATTTTTTAACTCATCATATGCATCCATGCGATATTTAGGATCCATTGCCAAGTTATCTATAATATATTGCCTTTCTTCCTTATAATCAGCATAACTCTCTTTAAAATTGTCCACATTATGTAATATGTCTCTTATGTCAACTTCGTCAAACTCAGAGAGTATAATATCATATTCGGCTAATTTTTCATCTACAATTGCATCAAATTCTTTCATCCTACCTAAATAGTATTCCTTATCAGTCTGTGTTTCTGCCAAAACCAGTCCATATAAGTTCATACGCGATCTTTGAAATGAACTGCTTATAAGCTCCACCAAATCTAGTGCATCTGCAGAACTAGTATAAGATATGCTATATGAATTGTTTACATTTAATAAACTTACTATGCCTACAATACCAATAGCTATAGCTACTGTTATTGCAAGTAAAAACCCACACATGATTCGAAATGATATCCTTTTATTTTTAAACCATTTCCCCATCTTATCTTCAACCCCTTATAATAAATATTATCTTTTAAAAAATATACTGATTGGCTATACTATAGCCTCATCTAACATATGAACATCATCTTGACTTAATAATTTATCGCAATCAAGCAGCAATGTCACTTCATCCCCAATTTTACCTATGCCTTTTATGTATCTGTTTCCTGACATTTGGCTCATCCTAGGCGGCGTAACTATATCCTCATCCAAAATGGTTACAACTTCCGAGACAGCATCTACAATTAAGCCTACAGACGTATCCTGCACATCTACAACTATTATGCATGTCCTATCATCATACTCTCGAAAGGTCTTCTTGAACCTAAGCCTTACATCCATAACAGGTATGATACTTCCCCTCAGATTAATAATTCCCTTAATATAATCTGGGAGCTCTGGTATATCTGTAATATGCTGTATACCAATTATTTCAGTTACATACCTTATACCGAGACCATAATACTCTTTTCCCAGAGAAAATGTTAAAAATTTATCTCTTTGTGTCTCTTCCTGCCCCTCTACATGTGAGTTAGCTCTATCCTTCATTCTTTCATCTCCTTTCATATATGTTTAATGCTATATTAACCTTGCAACATCAAGGATTAAACCAATACTTCCATCGCCTAGTAGTGTACAACCGGATAATCCCTTTATTCTCTTTACCTTCTTTATATAGTTCGGGAGTGATTTTATTACTATCTGCTGCTCCCCTACAAGTTCATCTGCAAATATACAAAATGTCTTATCATCTTCTTCAACCATTATAAATATTCCCTCTGAAAAGTTATCTATAGCATTATCTATTTTAAACTCTCTATGAAGTCTAAATATTGGATAACATTCACCTCTTACCATGATCATTTCATTTCCATCTGTGTCTTCCAGTAGATCCTGCTCTGACGGTCTGAATATCTCTTTTATGGATATGGTGGGGATTATATAGAGCCCGCTTCCTACTTTTAGAATAATGCCATTTATAATAGCTAAAGTAAGTGGTATCTTAAGTGTGACTGTAGTCCCCTTATCCAGTTGGCTATCAACTAGTATAGATCCCCCCACTGCCTCTATATTTCTCGCTACAATATCCATCCCGACCCCACGTCCAGAAAATTCCGTCACATTCTCTGTTGTAGAAAATCCCGGAAGTAGTATGAGGTTATATACTTCTCTATCCGATAGGCCATCTTCTGCTATTTTAATCAGGTTGTTATTTCTCGCTCTCGAAAGTATTTTCTCCCTATCAAGTCCCCTTCCATCATCTTTTACAATTACAAGCACATCACTTCCAGAATTTTTTGCCTCCAAAACTATGCGACCTGCGCTAGGCTTTCCCTTATTTACTCGTTCTACAGGTGTCTCTATACCATGGTCTATTGCATTTCTGACAAGATGCATCAGAGGGTCTGAAAGTCTTTCTATTATATTTTTATCCACTTCCGTATCCTCGCCAATTATCTCTAGGTTAACCTCTTTCTCAAGCTTTTGTCCCATATCTCTTATAATGCGATGCATTCTCAAAAACGTGTTAGAAAGCGGAATCATTCTAATGGACATTACTGTATCTTGAATCTCGCTTGTGACCTTGTTTAATTGCCTAGCTGCATTTTCAAAATTATTCAGTTTTAATCCCTGTAAATCCGGATTTTGCACCACCATAGCTTCAGATGTAACAAGCTCTCCCATTAAATCCATAAGTTTGTCTAATTTAGATACATTTACACTTATCATGCTCTGATGAGAGCTCTTTTGATTAGCATCATCTTTTTGAGGACAAAATTCACTATAACCTATCTTCGATCCTTGGATTTTAGCCCCTGCTTTTATAAACAGGTCATATTCAGACTCATCAATCTCTGTTAATTTGAATTCCTTTACAAGTGGAATTTGCATAAAAAATTTTTCCACCTGTTCAAAGGTATAGTCTGTTTTAAATGATACGCAAAAGCCCTCTTCCCTTATGATAGTGGCATTATTATCGTCTTCTAAGAGCTCTCTCGGAAGGTGGTAATAGGTACTGCAGAATTCTTTTAAACTATGAACAATAGAATATGCCCTTATATTTTCCATCTGACAATCTTCTTTAAAGAGTATTTTCGTTTTATATATGTATTTATCCCCTGAGAGGGCATTCCCATATTCCTCTAGTTCATAATCGTTTGCAGACTTTCCATCTCGTTTCTCGATAATATTAGACCCATTTGTTTTTATATGCTTTAGAAATTCCTGCATTTGTCTTACTATATGTTTAGAATCACCTACTGGTTGTCCATTAGAATCTATCTCGTCTAGCTCTTTTTTTATGAAATCTATGCCCTCTAGAATGAAATTGTTTAGCTCTGTGTAATCAATATTTTGGGGATCATTTTCTCTAATATAAAAGAATATATCTTCTATAGAATGTGCCAAAGTTTCTATATCTTTAAAGGCCAACATAGCTGCAGATCCCTTAATTGTATGCATAATTCTAAATATTTCGCTTATAGCTGAGCTACTGTAAGCACCCATTCTCTCACTTTGTATGATAAGTTGCTCTAGATGACATAACATACGATGTGATTCAAACACAAACACCTCTAGCATAGAATCGTCCATATTGCCTTCAAACATTTAAATCGCCTCTTCCCGTTTTTCTAGAATCCTAATACCTTATTTATGGTCTCAATAACGTGATCCTCTTTGAAGGGCTTTACAATAAAGGCCTTCGCACCGCCCACTAAGGATTCTGTAACCATATTTTTTTGTCCCATGGCGGTCACCATTACAATCTTTGCATTTGGATCTAATGCCATTATAGCCTTTAATGCTTCAAGTCCTGTCATCTCTGGCATTGTAATATCCATGGTTACAATATCAGGCTTAAGTTCCCTATACTTTGCAACACCTATAGCGCCATTTTCTCCCTCGCCCACTACTTCAAAACCATGCTTTTGAAGCATTGTTTTCAGCGCCATTCTCATAAATGCCGCATCATCTACTATTAATGCTCGCTTCAATTAACTTACCTCCCACTTTGTTTTGGACTATTGCACAAGTGCAACATCTAATTCTATTTTTCCCCCAGATTCTATTTCAAGGGGTACACATATTACTCTAGTCTTAGGGGTAGATATTGCCATATTATCTCCTGTCAAAAGAGATGGTGGGGTAATGCTTACATCTATACCCTTTTCTGAAAATATTGTAGCTGTATTTCCAAGTATCATATTGGCAACCTCTGTAATTGCACTTTTAGATAGTTCATCGAGCTGTTCTATTTGTGCACCCATCATAGTAGATGCGATATCCTTTCCGACCCCTTCATTCATGCTCATTATCACTTGTCCTCTTATATCCCCAGCAAGCCCAATAATAATAGCTAAGGACCCACTAGCATAAGGGGAGGGTTTTATGTATACTTCCCCTATAGATGTATTAATGTTCACCACTTCTTTTAATATTTTATTGCTGGCTTGTATAAATGGGTTTATGTATTCCGCGTTCATATTTTTGTCCTTCCTTGATAAACTATATATATTTTAAAATATCCTATATTTTTCTAAATCATTTCACCATATTCTCAAATTTCAGTACATCGTATAAGATCTCTACTTGATATTCTATATCCGACCTTAAGCATATATCCGAAACAGAATTATTGGTCCCTAGTTTTTGGTTATTTTCTTTTATATTGTTAATGGGTGTTCTTATGGAACATAAGACAACCTCAAATGGTACATCCTCATTTATTGCATAATCCTTCCAGGTTGTGACTATTTCCCCATTGAGCAGATCAATATATGTATAGGCTATTCCGTTTAACTTGTTTTGGATTGCTACTTCTAATGTAGAATTATAGACTAGATGTTTGTCCAGCTTATCTAATATGCTGTTCACCTGGTGTTTGGGAAGAATGCTAAATTCCTCTTTTTGATTTTCCACAGAGATGTTAATGGTGTCATTTTTTAGTTCCTTAAAAGTAGGCTCTATATTTTCCAATTCTTCTAAAGTAGTACCAAAATCCCTTGCTAGTTCTTTAGCTATTTTCCATATGTTTTTTTCAGGTATTCCTTCATCTTTAAAATCTTCTATAGTTTTTATAAGAAGTTCCTTGATTTTAGTTAATTCCCAGCCTGTATCCGATTTCAAACTCTTACCTTTCATTTTAAATAAGTTATGTAAATAACTACTTGTATCTAACAAATCTTTCACCTTCGTCGTGATTTTTACCATACGTTAATCTAAGGCCTTTTTTTGAATACTTTCAATAGCTCTCATAACGACATCATATTCTTCTAATATACCTGATCTTTCAATATCTTTTACCTCTTTTAGAACTAAAATGTGTTCTTGTTTCAGCTCTTTTAACTCATCAGCTTTTGCTTTACTAGGCTTCTGACTATGAACCATTTCAGAAAACTTTAACTTGATCTCTAACTCGTAATACCTAGTTAGTGCTTCTTCATATTGAGAAAGTGAATCATGATATTTCTTTTGTTGGCTATTTATGAATTCCTTTCTATATTCCTTCGCCGCCTCTTTGGCCTTATTTGCAATGATTTCTCTAATTCCTAGTTTCATATTCTTTATCCCCCCATAGACATAGCACTACATATGAAATCATCTGGTAGGCTCTAACATTAGATCATCCTGTGGTTAGAATAATGCATAATATCTGTTGGCAAATTACGCTGTCTGATTGGTGTTTGACGCTTTGTTATCTAAATTGTCAAAAAAAATTTCTTTAACATTTGTTCCAAAAAAGTCTGCAATTTTAATCGCTATATCTAATTTGGGCGTCCTGACCCCCTGTTCAATCATCCCATAGTAACTAGTAGTAATGTTTATTGCCTTAGCTACTTGCCTTTGAGTTAGGTTCATCTTCTCCCTTAAAGCAATCAAGTATTTACGCTGTCTCATATTAAACAACCCCTTTAATATTTTTAAAACTATATTTTTCGTATCACAAATGTTCCCATTTAGGCAGTTTGATCTTATGAACTATCATTACAATGTGATAAAATTATATATTTGTTACTTAAAGCAATCTTTTGTTGATTTATGTCTGATTTTATACAACAAAAAGTTGCTTGTCAAGGATTTTTACGACATTTTGTTGCGTTTGTATATACTTACAACGGATTGTTGTATAATATCATTGAGAATTAATTAACAACTTATATTTTAAAAATGTCATAAAAAGGTCTGGTGATATGATATGTTAGGAATGCGATTGAGACAATTAAGAGAAAGACGGGGTCTATTGCAAAAGGATATTGCTAAACTTTTGGGCATATCCACAAGTGCTTATGGTTATTATGAGCAAGGCAAACGGGATCCAAATACTGAATCATTAATTGAGTTGGCAAAATTTTTTAATGTAAGTGTCGACTATCTATTAGGGCATGCTGATACTCCATCCATAGATAGGTATGGGGTAAGGGTAGAGGCAATGATTCAGGAGTTTATAGAGAAATTAGAAATGACAGAAAAGCTCACAGTCAATGATGAAACTGCAAGCTCAGATGCCATTCAAAGCATAATTGATTCCTTACTCATAGGTATGAAAATTGCCAAACTACGCAACGGGTCGAAAGGGAGCTCACATGAATTAGTATATAAATTATAGGTATGTCAAAATTTAATAACTAATACATTCACCCTACCCATATAATTTTGCTGCATTAAATATTTACTCAATGCAGCAAAATGAATACTATTTTCCCCTCTTAATATTTACCAAATAAATCTATCTCCGTAATCCTCACCCCATATCCATGGACTTCTACCACGTCTTCTGAAAAACTCTGATAACAATATTATCGCTATAATATCTCTAAGTAGGCGACTCCTCCCGGTTCTCTTTATCTCTACTCTTTTATCTTTAGAAACAGTTAAACCTGCATACTCCTCTATGTCTGGCATCTCTTCTATACATATATCATAGCAATCATCTATCATCTTGTCTAACAAAGCCTCTGATGGATATACTGCATATGGGTTATCTAGCCTATCACATATTTGGCTTGCATAGGGGTATATTTGGTAATATATATCAGGATACATTATAGGATACATCATCCAATTTTGACGCTGTAATTCTTCTGGATAAAAGTGCATGTACTCATACATAGAAAGACCTCCCTTATTTTATATCTGAACCTATAGATATAATATGAGGGAGGCATAAAAATGTTCTATATTTTATAAATTTTATATTTGTTAAGCACAAACTCTATGATTTTTTATTAGAGAATCTAGTTCGTCTTCATATATGGTCTCTTTTTCTAATAATGTATTTGCGATTTTATCTAATACAGTTCTATTTTCTTTTAATATCTTCTTTACCTGATCATATATTTCCTGTAGACTTACTTTGCATTTTTCCACTATCTCTTCGCTAGCACCATCTATACCACTTTGGTGCAATATATCATAATTTATAAGTCCCATGCTACTATCCATTCCAAATGTCTTTATCATATTGAGGATTATATTAGTAGCCTTTTCTATATCATTGGCAGCTCCGGTAGTAATATTTTCACTGCCAAATACTATCTCTTCAGCAGCCCTGCCCCCAAGGGCTATTTTTATATTATTCTCCATATCACTTTTTTTATAATACATGCTATCTGGACCTATATTCATACTAAACCCTCCTACGCCTTTTGTACTAGGGATTATCGTAACCTTGGTGACCCTATTTTCAGGCGCTACAAGCTTTGTCACTAGAGCATGTCCGCCCTCGTGATAGGCAGTAATTTTTCTATCTCTACTGCTTATCGAACTTCTATCTTTTTTCTCCTCACCAGCTATTATAGTATATAGAGCCCTTTCTATATCATCGTTTTCTATTGAGCCTTTATCCCTTTTGGCTGCAAAGATTGCAGCTTCGTTTATCATATTCTCTAATTTAGCGCCGCTAAAGTAGACAGTCTGCTCCGCTAAATTATACAAATCCACATCTTCAGCTAACGGTTTGTTTAGGCAATGTAGCTTTAATATCTCATACCTCGCATTTATATCAGGAAGCCCAATCTCAATATGTCTATCAAATCTTCCAGGTCTAAGGAGTGCATCATCTAATATATCTAATCTATTGGTAGCGGCAATAACTACTATGCCCTCATTTTTATTAAACCCAGACATCTCTGCTAGTAGAGCGTTTAGAGTCTGATCCCTTTCATCATTTCCGCCGCTATCTATGCTACTATTTCTCTTCTTGCCTAATGCATCGATCTCATCTATGAATATGACACATTTTCCTTTCTGCCTAGCCTTTTTAAACAAATCCCTTATACGGCTAGCACCAACCCCTACATATAACTGTACAAAATCTGACCCTGAAAGTGCATAAAATGGCACACCTGCCTCGCCTGCTACAGCCTTTGCCATCAAGGTCTTTCCGGTACCTGGTGGTCCATAAAATATAACCCCTCTAGGGAGCCTTGCCCCATAATTCGAATACTTTTTAGGGTTATTGATAAAATCTACAATATCTTTAATACTATCTTTCGCCTCTTCATTCCCCGCAATATCTTCAAACACAATATCCATATTATCTACCTCATCGGTGGATATACTAGAGAATTTATCTGCATCTCTTTGCGTTTGGAATCTTGTAGATCCATCTTTAGTCTTTATTAAGGCAATAACTATTCCCGCTAATGCCAGTATTATAATTCCCCTAGCTATCTGCAATCTATTATCTTTTTCTTCAACTTTAATCCCCATCAAAAGTAATTCTTCTTTGAAGGTGTTCTTTCTAGGATTATCCGTAATAAATGTATTGCCATCCTTATAAATTGATCTTATCTTATCCGAATCAAATATATATACTTTATCTACCCTGCCTTCATTCACATCTTTCATAAACATGTTATAATGGATGTAATTGGAGCCGTGTAAGTCCTTATAATAAAATATATATATTGCTGCTATAGTAATAATTGTGCATAAAACTCCAATAAATATAGCCTTTTTTCTATGCATCATACCCACCCCCCTCCAGTATAAAATATATGGGTATTTGTCTTATGTTAATACTGATTATAACGTATAGCTACATCTGTGTCCATGGAAGTGTCTGGAATACATAGGACATGTTTATAATCTATTATTTAGGCAATAATATCCATATATGATTTATAGATATGGGGGATGTGCAAATGCTAAGGCGTATATTATTAATAGCCATTACAATTTTTATATTAATTTCTCTCTCTCTTAGTATATATATTAGTCTAGATATGAGAGAATGGGAGGTATTAGACCCAGAGAAGCTTGAAAATCTAAACCAAACATCTATTATATACGATAGAGATGATGTAAAGGTTACAGATATCCATGGGATACAAAATAGAATTAATATTTCTATAGATGAGATCCCTGAACATGTTAAAGATGCGTTTATTACAGTAGAAGATTTACGTTTTTATAATCATAAGGGCATCGATATAAGGCGTATGCTTGCTGCCTTGATCGCCAACATAAGGTCTGGTAGCTATGCACAAGGAGCCAGCACTATAGCGCAACAGGTAGTGCGCAATAGTCATCTTACACTTAAAAAAACCATGAGCAGAAAGCTTCAAGAGATTTATCTTGCACTCCTATTAGATAGAAAGTATTCCAAGGATTGGATACTACAGACCTATTTGAATATAATATATTTCGGCAAGGGAGCCTATGGTATAGAAACCGCTTCAAATATATATTTTGACAAATCTGCTAAAGATCTTTCCATTGCAGAAGGCTGTCTTTTAGCTGGCATCCCTAAAAATCCATCTAAGTACTCCCCTTTTGCCCATATAGATGCAGCCCTAAATAGAAAGGATCTAATAATAGATCTCATGGCAAAACACGGGACTCTATCAAAGGAGGAGGCCATCAAAGCTAAGCAGGAGGATATACAGTTTGCAGATGAGGAGAAACTAAATGCAGCTGATGTACAGTTTGGATATTTTATAGATAATGTCTTAGATGAGACCAAAATGCATTTGGATATCTCTGATGAAGAGCTCTTTTCAGGGGGATATAGAATCTATACCACAATAGATAGTAATCTGCAGAATATAGCGGAGGACATATTGGGTAATGATGACTTCTTCCCTAAAAGCCCAAAATCTAGTAAGATACCGGAGATCGCAGTTGTGGCCATACATCCTAAAGACGGGGAGATACTCTCTCTTATGGGTGGTAGGTCTTATCCTAAAGGCGAAAGGAAAGTGCTCAATAGGGCTACTCAGTCTAAGAGGCAACCTGGATCTGCCATAAAACCAATTATAGCATTTGCCCCTGCATTGGAGCATTTTGAATATACAACTGCTACAATACTGGACGACTCCCCCGTGGACATAGGTGGGTATACCCCTTCGAACTACGGTGGTAGATATAGGGGATTAGTTACCGTAAGAGAAGCGCTAGCACAATCAATCAATACAATAGCTGTAAAGATACTATATGATATAGGTATAGACAATGGCATAAAGTTTGCGGAGAATTTGGGTATTCCACTGGATGAATCAGATAGACATAATTTATCCATTGCACTTGGAGGATTTTATGAAGGAGTTACGCCTATGCAGCTAGCCAGGGCATATACATGCCTGGCAGATAGCGGGGTGTATAAAGAACTATCATCTATAAGGCGCATTGAGGATAGCCATGGAAAAACAATATATGAACATAGACCTATTAAAAGAAATGCCGTTACGGAGGAGACCGCATTTTTAATAAATAATATGCTTCAATCTGCTGCCAGCTGGGGTACTGCCAGTGCTCTATCTGATATGGAGCTGCCCATAGCTGCCAAGACAGGCACTTCACAGCTTCCAAATATTCAAGAGTTTCAGAATATAAATGGGGTTAAGGATGCCTGGGTTGTGGTATATAATCCAGATATTGTGCTTTGTATATGGATGGGGTTTGATAAAACGACGAATAAAGATTTTCTACCAAGTGATGCAGTAGGTGGTTCTTATACCACCAAAATAGCAAAGGAAATACTCTCTCGCGGTTTCAAGGATATAAAATTATCCGGTTTTATAAGGCCCAAACATATAGTGGAGACAGAGCTAGATGCAAAAAGCTTAAGGGATTGGGGTATATTATCCTTGGCAAACCCTTTGACCCCAGGTGAGTACATATATAGAGAGTTTTTCACCCTTTCTACAGTCCCGACAAATACAACAACTTATTGGACTATCCCAGATGCACCCGAGGACTTTAAAGTTTATTTAGAGGGTCTAACTGCCCCTATGTTACGATTTACATCCTCATCTAGTCCCAGTCTATATGAAATACATAGGATCGATAGAAATACTAATATAGATATTATTGTAGATGAGATCATCACCAATTCAAAAGAACCAGTGATCTGGTTTGATAGTACAGCAAAGAGCCAGGGTATATATAGCTATTATATTATTGCATCTCATCCCGAGCTAGCTTCACAAAAAGATCCAATAAAGGGAAATTCAACTAAAGTTATAAATATCACCATCCCTGAATTTAATTGAGTGCAAGAGAGTCAAAGATCTTTTGTATCTCCTCTCTTGTAATTGTGTTCATAGGCGTTATATCACAATCAAGTGCCGCAGATAATTTTTCCCTAGCCAGGTCTATATTACCCTCTTCTTTATATATAAGCCCTAGATAATATAGGGTATCTACTTGATCTGATTTAATATCTTCAGCTTTTAAAAAGTATTCCTTAGCCTGGTCCATTAAATTGAGTCTATAATATGTTTGGGCCAAATTGTCAAGTATAACAGGATCATCATCTGCATAATCGAATGCCTCTAGATTATATTCAAGGGCCCTATCTAAATCACCGCTTTCTATCAACATATAGCCCAAAGCTCCATATACCTTAGCTGTACTATATTTTAGTTGAACCTCTTCTAGCATCTCTATAGCAATATCTAGTTCGCCCAGTTTCCAATATGCTAACGATAAGTTCAGCTTTGCCATAGTCCTTTGCTTCTCTTTTTGGGAAAAGTCTGTCAGTACACTGCTAAATATATCTCTCGCTTTTTGAAATTCCCCCTTATTTAAAAGTAAAACACCATATGCTAGGCGATGGTTAGCCCTTTTCATACCTTTTTTCATACCCTTTTCATAAAATCTCTCTGCCTTTGTTAGGTTTCTTGCGCTGTGGTTAAAATAGCCTAGAAATCCGTATAAGCTGCCTAAAATTGACATATGCATCATCCCTTCTTATATAAATCTATAAATGCGCAATCTAAGTCATTAAGAATATTTTAATGCATATAAGACCTTTTATCAAGTCAACTTCTCAGTTTTTGGATAGTCCGAGGATTTGTAGTTATGCTACTTACTAATATCTCTACTAAAGAAAACCCTGTTGCAATCATCCAATCATTTATACCTAGAGGAAATGTTTTAAATATAGAAGAGGCAATTGGTATATATATAATTATAAGTGTCAAAAGTAGCGATGCTATATTTGCAATAACCAGATATTTATTTCTAAAAAAGTCGATATCAAATACATTTTTTCTCTCAGATCGACTCTCAAATGAATACAATAGCTCCGTCAATATCATAGTTATAAGTGCTGTTGTACGAGCTCTGGTTAAATTTCCAGTCACTCTTAACACGATTGCAAAGCTAGATATGGCACTTACACCTATCAATGCTCCCGAAAATAATATATGCATACCTAGACCGCCTGCGAATATCCCCTCCCCATCTTTTCTTGGGGGTTCTTTCATAATATCATCCTCAGGTGGGTCTACGCTAAGTGCTAGGGCTGGAAAGCCATCTGTAATTAGATTTATCCAAAGAATTTGTATTGGTACAAGCGGTAGGGGCATGCCAAACAACGCAGCAATAGCCATCATTATCATCTCGCCTAAGTTACAAGAAAGTAAGTATCTTATAGACTTTCTTATGTTGTCAAATATTATCCTTCCCTCTTCTATGGCAGCCACTATTGTAGAGAAGTTATCATCTAAAAGTATCATGGATGAAGCCTCTTTTGCCACATCTGTGCCACTTTTGCCCATGGCTATGCCAATATCCGCCTCCTTTAGCGCCGGCGCATCATTAACGCCATCCCCTGTCATCGCCACAACATTGCCCATCTGTTTATATGCCCTAACTATGCGCAGCTTATGTCCTGGGTTGACCCTTGCAAATACAGAGGCTTGTAAAATATTATCCTTTAGCTGGCTATCATTCATTTCATCTATTTCTTGACCTGTAAATACCTGGCTGTTTCCCCTTAGTATCTTTAGATCTCTCGCTATAGCAATTGCAGTATTCTTATGATCCCCAGTTATCATTATAGGCCTTATGCCTGCGCTATGACAGTCGGATATGGCCTTATAGACCTCTTTTCTAGGAGGATCTATCATGCCCTGAAATCCTACAAATATGAGGTCTTTCTCTATGTTTTTTTCCGATAGATCATATGGTATATGATTGAGTCTTTTATACGCAAATGCTAAAACTCTGAGTGCATCCCCTGCCATATCCCCCCCTACCTTAAGTAGAGTCTCTGCCCCAACCTCATCTAAGGCCTTTTCTTTTCCATCTTTCAGTATACCATTGCATTTAACTATTACTCTATTTGGTGCGCCCTTTACGAAAATATGATATCCACCTTCTCTATTGTCCCTACATATAACGCTCATACATTTTCTATCCGAATTAAATGGAAGTTCATGGATACGTACAAATCTAGCTAAATCCCTTTTATACACTCCACCTTTTAAAGAAGCCTCAACAATCGCAGCCTCTGTGGGATCACCAACTATGCTTCCATCTCTACTTTCTGCATTATTGCATAGGGTACCTATACGTAAAATCATTTCCAAAGATGAATCCTGCTTGGGATCTATCTTCCCAGGTTCATTAGGTATGTCTAACATGGATTCGTTTATATAGATCTTTTTAACGGTCATCCGATTTTCTGTCAATGTGCCCGTTTTATCGGAACATATTATATCTGTGCTACCTAAGGTCTCTACTGCAGTGAGTTTTCTTATAAGTGCCTTTCTCTTTAGCATCCTTTGAACCCCAACTGCCAAAGATACCGTCACTATAGCAGGAAGCCCTTCTGGAATAGCAGCTACAGCAAGGGCCACTCCCGCTAGAATCATATTATAGATGGTTTCTCCATGATATATACCTGCCAGTACTATTAATACACATATTATAAGGCTTATGCCCACAAGTTCCTTGCCTATATGATCTAAATTTTTCTGAAGTGGTGTATTCTCTCTTTTCACGCCTTGGATCAAACTGGCAATGTCCCCCATTTGCGTGTCCATTCCAGTTTTGGTCACGAGTGCCTTAGCCCTTCCTGCGGTGACTATTGTACCCATATATAATATGTTTTTGTCTATGACCTTTCCTCTGCGCAATTTAGATATCTCTACATTTCGTTTCCCCACTGGAACAGACTCACCACTTAGCATTGATTCATTTACTTGGATCCCTACTGATTCTAATACCACACAATCGGCAGCTACCTTATCTCCAGCTTGTACCATAAGAATATCTCCTGGCACTATATCTCTAGCTGGTATTGAAATCTCCTTCCCTTCCCTTATAACATGGGCTGTCGGTGCCGACAGCTCTTTTAATGCCTCTAAGGATTTCTCTGTTCTATATTCTTGTATAAATCCTAGGATACCGTTTAAAAATATGATTATGCCAATAGTTATAGCATCTGCTACCTCTCCTATAAAAAAGGATATGGATGTAGCAACTAAAAGTACTAATACAATAAAATCTTTAAATTGCCTTAGCAATATTTCAAATGTGGATGCCTTCTTCTCCCCAATGAGTTCATTTGGACCATGTCTTTCTAAAATCCACTTAGCTCTTTCAAGAGTCAATCCATTTTTCAAGGCATCTTTATCCATATCATAGGAAGTTCTTCCTTGGGTATCTTGCATAT
>JAAZLT010000140.1 GCA_012799205.1 Clostridiales bacterium | reverse complement strand
CGCCAAAACTTTTCCTTACTTCTTCGGTCTTACTCCCAGATCCCAATGTCCATGCCACTGAACTTGGGTTAAGTTTTGTATTATCTATACGCAACTGTTACACCCCCCTATTTCCCAATCTCTAAAGCCTTCATAGCAAGGGCCTTAGATGCATTAAATGCTGTCACATTCGCCTCGTATGATCTAGTTGCTGACATCATATCTACTATCTCTCGTAATCTATCCACATTAGGTAACCTAACATAACCTTCATCGTTTGCATCTGGGTGTGTTGGATCATATATTAATTTATAATCAGACGGGTCCTCTACAATCCTTACAGCCTTCACTCCTAGCCCTGCATATTGTTTGTTTGCATCATTGAAATACTCTTTAAAGATGCCGCTATCTTTTTGTTCTTGAAATACTACTAAACGCCTTCTATATGGCGTTCCATCTTCCGTTCTTGTGGTTTCGGAGTTTGCTATATTTTGCGATATTATATCCATTCTAAGTCTCTGGGCATTCATAGCAGACGAGCTGATATCTAAAGATCGTATCATAGCTTCATTATCTCCTTCCCTCATTTATCACATTTTTAATTCTTCGCAAATTTTGATTTGCCTTTTCAGTCAAATAATAATAAGTTAATGTATTTTTTGCCTGATTGGCCATTTGTGTATCTATATCCACGTTATTGCCATCTTCACGCATGCTAGTATCTTTAATCGTCTGTACTTTGGGCTTAAAATCCGTTTTAGCCAACATACCCCTTTCTATATGTTTAGCTCTTGTCTTTTTCAATTTGGCATTACCATCTCCAATAATGTCTTTAAGCTGATCTTCAAAGGATACATCTTGCCTTTTATAATTCGGGGTTTCTATATTGGCAATGTTATGAGATATAACCATATCTCTTTGCCAGATACCATCTAACGACATCTGTAAATAGTTGAGGCTTGTATACATGCCGTTGAACATAATGACCACCTCCGTGTGCCAAAAATAGATATAGACTACCATGTTAAATCATTTGACAAATTGCGGTAAATTCCTTCTTGTCTCGAGATTTTTCTAATTACAATTGTATATTATAGCACACTTCCATTATAATGAAATGTGTCTTTTGTGCTATTTTATAAGATTAGGCAGTATTATGTAGAGAAAACATATAAAAAAAAGAGGCGATCCTTATGCAAGATCCCTCTTATATCTTTCTCTGTCATAAATTATTATTGTTCATATATATCTGAATTTAAAATTTCATCATAGGCCATGAATATTTCATCCAATTCATCTTGATCTTCTATGCCCACATACACTTCATTTCCATCATCATCTATTTCCAATCTAAGAATAATGATCTCAAGTTCACCCTCATCCTCTTGTGTTGGTTCACTCAAAATTACGTAATCATTATCTTTGTAGGTAAGTGTCATTTGATGATCCAAAAAGATGGACTCCCCCTCCGCATTAATTAGCTCTATTATACTTGTCCCGTTATCCATATATATTATCATCCTCTTGTCTACTTTTTTCATAATCTAGATAGTTTTGCAATATAAAGACTGCCGCGATTTTATCTACAATTTCTTTGCGTTTTCTCCGGCTAAGGTCAGCCTCAAGCATTGCCCTATCTGCCGCTATAGTAGTGAGTCTTTCATCCCAATAGACAATGTCTTGATTCGTATGTCTTTTTATAAGTTCACCAAACTCCAATACTTTTTTAGCCTGTGGGCCTATGCTTCCATCCATATTTTTGGGTAGGCCTATGACTACCCTCTGGGGCGAATATTCATCTATAAAATCTTTCACCTTTTGTATATCGGCCTTTTTGCTATGGCGTTGAAAGGTTTCTAATCCATTTGCCATAATGCCCAAAGGATCACTTATGGCCACACCTACATGCCTGTCTCCCACATCTAATGCTAATATCCTCAAGATTTCCCCCTTATTGACATATTTTATTCCTTCTCTCTCATGTAGAATTCTATGAGTTCTTCCAAAAGTTCATCTCGTTCGAGGCGCCTAATAAGTGATCTAGCATTATTATGGCTAGTTATATACGTTGGATCACCTGATATAAAATAGCCAACTAGTTGATTTATTGGATCGTAACCCTTTTCTTTTAATGCCCTATATACATTAGTAAGTATATCCTTTGGCGTATCTGGCATGTCTCTAGTCAATTTAAACTTCACAGTCTTTTGAGAATCATTTTTTCCCATAGATCATACCTGCTTTCTTAAGAAATTTAACATCTTATCCCCTTATAATATTTCAATCTTTTAGTTGGTCCCCAATTATAATAGAGACTTTTTCAAGTGCACTGTCAATACCTGAAATGTCTTTCCCACCGGCTTGTGCCATATCTGGTCTTCCACCACCACCACCACCAACGTCTTTAGCAATTTCTCTGATTAAGTTTCCACAGTGTATTCCCCTGGCAATAACATCTTTTGTAGCTGATGCGATCAAGCTCACCTTATCATTGTTCCCTGAAGCTAATACAACTACACCTGTTTTAAGTTTATCCTTAACCATATCTGACAAATTCCTTAAATTATTCATATCTTGCCCATCAACTTCCACTGCAATATAGGAGACTCCATTTATTTCCCCTTTTTCTTTAATTATATCATCAATGGAGCTAAGGGCAATATCTCTCCTAAGAGAATCTAATTCCACATTCGTTTCCTTCAAGTCATTAAACAGATTTTGTACTCTCATAGGGATCTCCTGTACATTAGATTTAAGGATTTGAGATGTATCAAATAATATGGACTCAAGATTGTTCATATACTCATATACATTTAAACCTGTATATGCTTCTATTCTACGTATTCCTGCCGCAATCCCGTTCTCACTTATGATTTTAAACATACCAATTTCACTAGTAGTAGATACATGTGTTCCACCACAGAGCTCCCTGCTAAAGTCTCCAATCTTTATAACTCTTACATTTTCTCCATATCTTTCACCAAATAGTGCTACAGCACCCAACTTCCTTGCTTCATTCATACTAGTCTCTATTACCTGTACTGATAAAGATTTATATATCTCATGATTGACAAGTTTTTCTATATCCAGAATTTCGTCTTGTGTCAATGCGGAAAAATGCGAGAAGTCAAACCTTAATCTATCACTGGATACTAAGGAGCCTGCCTGTTCCACATGGCTTCCCAACACCCTTTTTAATGCCTCATGTAAAAGGTGGGTGCATGTATGATTTCTAGCAATAGACATTCTAGACTCCTCATGGACTATTGCCTCTACAATTTGCCCCACTTCAAAATCTCCTTTTGTTACCCGACCATAATGAAGTATCTTATCATCAGATATGATCTGAGTATCATCTACAAGAATTTCAGATCCATTTTGGCCCTTAATTACTCCCCTATCTCCAACTTGTCCTCCACTCTCTGCATAAAATGGGGTTTTATCCAGTATTATTAATACATCGTCCCCCTTAGTGGTTCTATGGAATAGGGATTTATCTTTTATAATAGTGATTATCTTTGACTTCGACTTTAATGTATTATAGCCGATAAATTCTGTATGGATATTTGCATCAATCAATTTAGATAGGCTGTCGTCTTTACCCTTAAAATCAGTAGCTTCTCTTGATAACCTTGCCATCTCTCTTTGAGCCTGCATAAATTTATTAAATCCACCCTCATCTACATCCATATTATGCTCTTGTAATATTTCTTTAGTCAAGTCAAGCGGAAAGCCATATGTATCATATAGCCTAAATGCATGCTCCCCGTCTAATATTTTCTTGGATTCTTTATTTAGTTTCTCTATATATTCATATAATATGTTTAAGCCCTGATCTAGTGTAGCATTAAATCTCTTTTCCTCAATCTCTATTATATTTAATATATAATCCCTTCTTTCTAGAAGCTCTGGATAAGCCTCATGGGATTCTTCTATAACTACCTGTGCTAGATTCTTTAAAAACATATACTCAATCCCAAGGAGTTTGCCATGGCGAGCAGCTCTGCGAAGTACACGCCTTAAGACATAGCCACGCCCCTCATTAGAGGGTAGAATCCCGTCGGATATCATAAATGTAGTTGCCCTTATATGGTCTGCTACCACTCTTAATGATACATCCTTATCTACATCCTGGCCATACTGTATATTTACCAGATCGCATACTGCATCTATAATATTTCTAATTGTATCTACCTCAAATATAGAATCTACATCCTGCATAATGGCAGCTATTCTCTCTAGACCCATACCTGTATCTATATTGGGATGTGCCAATGGGTGATAATTACCCTCTTCATCCCTATTAAATTGTGTAAATACCAGATTCCAAAATTCGATGAATCTATCACAGTCGCATCCTATTTTGCAGTCAGATTCTCCGCATCCTCTGTGTTCACCCATATCGTAGAAGATTTCTGAACACGGACCACAGGGACCTACGCCTATTTCCCAGAAGTTATCTTCCTTTCCCATCCGGACTATCCTATCCTCCGGCAGACCAATAATTTCATGCCATATCTTAAAGGCCTCATCGTCATCTAGATATACTGTGATCCATAGCTTATCTATGGGCAGCGCTAAGACTTTTGTTACAAACTCCCATGACCACATAATAGCTTCTTCTTTAAAATAATCACCGAAAGAAAAATTCCCGAGCATTTCAAAAAAGGTTGCATGTCTTGAGGTCTTACCTACATTTTCGATATCTGGAGTCCTTATACATTTTTGACATGTAGCCACTCTTTTGTTAGGCGGGTTTTCATCTCCGGTGAAATATGGCTTTAAAGGCGCCATACCAGAATTTATTAAAAGTAAGCTCTTATCATCCTGTGGCACTAGCGAAAAGCTTGGGAGCACAATATGCCCTTTGCTCTTAAAAAAGTCTAAAAACTTTTTTCTCAACTCATTTAATCCATAACTTTGCATTTAGTATTTCCTCCTAAGCCTCTATCTAATTATTAATAATTATGCGTCCCAGCACCTAGGGACGCATTGACTTTGCGATGAAAGATATAACAAAATCTGCTATTAAAATTATATAGAATAGTACAATCTTTGTCAATAAAATCAGAGTCTAAAATCCATACTAAAATTAAAGAGGGACAATTGTCCCTCTCTAGCATCTTACTTTTTCAGTACATCTACGCCTCGGCCGAATATATCTATTACCTTTTTGCCTGTATTTTTATTGACCTGTGGCATTAAAAACAAACTAGTTGCGACCCCTATAATACTTCCGACTATGAAACCTCTCATATATCTTCCACTGTTCAAATACTATTCACTCCCTTATACGAGTTTCACTTTAATAAATTGCCACTATATATATTATTAACATTATGGTCAATAATGATGTATAGATGTCGTGAAATTATCTGATATTATAAATCAATACGTTGCACCTTTAATATACCATCAACTCTTTGCAATTCTTGCAAGGCATCGTCTGGTAGATGGCTGTCAATATTTATAATAGCGATGGCTAAGTCATTATCCCCATTGCGGCTCACTCTCATAGTGGCAATATTAACTCCACTTAATCCCACTATGGTGCCTATATGTCCTATTATACCGGGTTTATCAATATTATATATTGCAACCATATGATTTGTAGGTACAAAATCCACATCATAACCTGCAAACTTAACTATACGGACTTCTCTGCCCCCAAATACAGTTCCTGCAAACTCAATAGTACTTTCTTTATTAGTTACTTTTATTGTGACAAGATTTGTATAATGGGTTTCGGCACTAGTTGTGCTCTCCACCACTTCGATACCTCTATCTTTTACAATCATTTCCACATTGACAAAGTTTACCCTATCTTCCATAATACTTCCTAAAAGACCTGAAAGGCATGATAGAGTAATTAATTTTGTTTCCTCTTTAGTAATGGCACCACAATATGATACCTCAACTCTTTTTATGGGAAGTCTATCTACTGCATAATATAGTTTTCCAAGAATTTCCCCTAAATTGAGGTATGGAGTTATCATAGCCATATCTTCCACTTTAAGGCCTGATAGATTCACAGCATTTACTATATTACCTTTCAGCGCTTCAGAGACTTGGCTTGCAATCGCTTCTCCTACATTTTGTTGCGCTTCCTCTGTAGATGCCCCAAGATGTGGTGTTAAAATCACATTATCAAGCTCTATAAAGGGGTTGTCAAATACCCCGCCTCCTGCTACTTCCTTAGGTTCGTTTTCATATACATCTAAGGCAGCACCAGCAATTTTTTTATCTTTAAGGGCATCTAATAATGCCTTTTCATCTACTAGGCCACCTCTGGCACAGTTGACAATCCTAAGCCCCGGCTTTGCAAGGCTTAACTCTCTTGCGCCTATTATGCCCCTTGTCTCCTTGGTGATAGGTAGGTGAAGTGTTATATAGTCTGCACGTTTCATCACATCGTCTACGCCCTCTACCTTTTCTACTCCTAACTTTTCAAATTTAGAATCGGGTATATATGGATCATATCCTAAAACCTTCATACCAAAGCGCTTAAGTCTAGAGGCGACAATAGATCCTATCCTACCCATTCCCATAACTACAACGGTCTTGTCATATAGCTCTACACCTCTAAATGCGGATCGTTTCCAAATCCCCTCTTTTAAACTCATATGAGCGGTAGTTATATTTCTAGATAGAGCTAACATTAGCGCTATAGAATGCTCAGCAGTGGAGATATTATTGCTCTCAGGAGTATTGACGACCACAATTCCCCTTTCAGTTGCAGCAGCCAGATCTATATTGTCTACCCCAGTCCCTGCTCTGCCTATTACCTTTAGATTCTTACCTCGCTGTATTACATCTTTTGTCACTTTGGAGCCACTTCTTACTATGAGCGCATCATACTCTCCTATACACTCTAATAGATCGTCTGGCAATATATTAAGTTTCTCTTCTACTTCAAAATCCTTTTTTAAAATATCTATACCTACTTGCGCTATCTTTTCGGCTACTAATACCTTCATATTATTTCTCCTCCTCTAGTACTCTAATACTGCTTGAGCAGCCGATACAGCTGTTCCTAGTTCTATATCATACCCTGTTTTTATAAGGGCCCTTTCAAGTGCAGAGAGAGTCTTTATAAGATCAAACCCATCCACATAGCCCATATGTCCTATTCTTAATATCTTGCCCTTTAGATGTTGCTGTCCACCGGCTACCATTATATCGTAATCTAAATTTAGTATCGATCTTACCCTCTCAATGTCTATCTCATTAGGAGATTTAATGGATGTTATTAGGTTTGATGCTGCATTTTCGCTTGCGAATAGCTCTAAACCTAGAGCTTTAACGGCTGCTCTGCATGCCTTTGCCAAGTTTTCATGTCTAGCGAAAATATTCTCAAGTCCCTGTTCCTTAATCATTTTTAATGATTCGCTAGCACCTATTATAAGTGTTGCGGCTGGGGTATATGGGGTTGTATTTTTCTCTAGGGATTCTCTATAGGCTGAAAAATCGAAATAAAACTTGGGAAAAGTAGACTTTTCTACAGCTGCCCATGCTCTTTGACTGACGCTTACAAAAGCCAGCCCAGGTGGAAGCATAAATGCTTTCTGAGACCCTGCTATCACTATATCTACACCCCAATTATCGGTCTGAAGGTCTATGCCGCCTAAAGAACTAATGGCATCCACAATTAATAGGCAATCTCTATCCTTTAGCAAATTTCCAATTGACTCAATATCATTGGTAACACCAGTGGATGTCTCATTATGTGTGATAAGTACTCCCTTAATACCTTCCCCTTTTTCACTAGATAATATAGCTTCTATATCATCGCCCGTAACTTCCTGACCCCAGGGAATATCCATGGTTACTACATCTAGCCCAAATCTATCTGCAATTTTCACTAGCCTATCACCAAAGACTCCACCATTAGCTATTAGCACCTTATCCCCTGGTGAGAATACATTGGTAATAGATGCCTCCATAGCCCCGGTACCGGAACTTGCTAGAGTTAATACAGGATTCTCAGTCTGAAAGACCATTTTTAATCCTTTATTCATTTGATTAAAATAAAACCCAAATTCTTCGGTCCTATGATGGATCATAGGACGTGACATGGCCTCTCTTACTTTATAGGGTATATTCGTAGGCCCTGGTGTCATAAGTAGTTTATCTCTTTGCATTTTAAAAGCCTCCTATAGTAAAATTTTTATAATAAAAAACTCGCCCTCATAAACTCAAGGACGAGATTGGTACACGTGGTGCCACCTTGTTTTGCTATTATAAAGACAATAGCCTTAAATAGCCTCTGCAGGATAACGGTCCTAGCCGATATTGGTTATACCCAAATAACTCCAGGGTGGATTCAATAGAATATACATGTAATAATTCTATCTACTAGTCCCCATCATCGCTTTACCGTATTAAATTTAAAATATAGATATAACTGATGACTCCTTAATTTATAGTAAATAGTACAATAATAATATTACTTTGTCAATAGTCAACTTTCTTTTTCTAAATTTTTCTTTTCCAAATTTCTCTTTATCCTAGACTCGACCCCTGAATCCTTGGGCCTGTAATAAACCTTATCTACTAATGGGTCTGGCATATACTGTTGGGCGACATTGCTATGTGGATAATCATGGGAGTACTTATACCCAATTCCATGGCCTAAATCTTTTGCTCCACTATAGTGGGCATCCCTAAGATGTGTGGGCACCTGACCTATATCTTTTTTACGTATATCCTCTAGGGCACTTTCTATCCCCAAATATACAGCATTAGATTTAGGGGAGCAGGCTACCATTAGAGCCGCCTCAGCTAGTATTATACGACTTTCCGGCCACCCAATCATATTTACGGCTTGGGCTGCAGCAACAGCTACCTGTAGTGCAGCGGGATTAGCCAGCCCCACATCTTCAGCGGCAGCTATTATAATCCTACGAGCTATAAACTCTGGTTTTTCCCCCGATTCTATAAGTCTTGCTAACCAGTGTAGTACCGCATCTGGCTCCATATAATTTCGCATGCTCTTTATAAATGCACTAGTTACATCATAGTGATTATCACCGCTTTTATCATATTGAAGCGCCTTTTGTTGCACACACTCCTCTATGATCTCTTTATCTATTGTATAGACTCCAGCTTTAGGCTCAGTTGTTAAAATGGCCAGCTCTAGGGCATTCAAGGGGACTCTGGCATCCCCTGCACTTACTACAACTAAATGCCTAATGGCCTCCTCACTTAACTTTATATTATATGCACCAAGCCCTCTTTTTTCATCCTTTAAACATCTATAGATTACCTCTTTAATATCTCTATCTGTCAAGGGTTCGAATTTAAATATATTAGCCCTAGAGATTAGGGCCCTATTTAACTCAAAATATGGATTTTCTGTAGTAGCACCTATAAGCACAATCCCACCCTCTTCCAGATAGGGCAGAAGCACATCCTGCTGTCCTTTATTGAGCCTATGTATCTCGTCGAAAAACAAAACCACTCTACCCCTAGGATTGAACATGGTATTTTTGGCCTCAGAGGCTACTTTCCTTATCTCTTTTACCCCCGAAGATGTGGCATTTAATTGCCTAAATGGATATTCGGTTTCGTTTGATATGATCCGTGCCAAAGTGGTCTTTCCTGTTCCAGGTGGACCATAAAATATCATAGATGTCAGTCTATTTGCTATTATCAATCGATTTAATAATTTCCCCTTCCCTACTATATGGTCCTGCCCAATAAATTCATCTAAATTATTCGGACGCATTCTTGTAGCAAGAGGAGTCTCTCTATCCATTTAATTCTCACCCCTTCAGCAAAATAGGAGATGATAGCATTATATCAGCTATACATCTCCTAGGCAAATAAACCCTATTGTGCAGGGCATTTACTCGTATAATGGATATTCTCTACAGAGTTTACTTACAATATCTTCTACAGTTTCTCTATGTTTCTTTGCATCTTTTAATGCTAGATCAATTGCCTTTGCAATCTCTTTCATATCCTGTTCTCTCATGCCCCTTGTAGTGACAGCAGGCGTTCCGATTCTTATGCCGCTAGTGACAAATGGGCTTTGGGGGTCAAAGGGTATGGTGTTTTTATTAACTGTTATGCCAACATCATCCAATATCTTTTCTGCATCTTTGCCTGTAAGATCAGTGTTTCTAAGATCTAATAGCAGAAGATGATTATCTGTACCACCTGAGACTAGATCATATCCCCTATCCATTAAGGCCTTCGCAAGTGCTTTTGCATTTTTAACTATCCTCTCTTGATATATACTAAAATCATCATTGAGAGCTTCTTGGAAACACACAGCCTTTGCAGTTATTATATGCATTAGGGGCCCGCCCTGGATTCCTGGGAATATGGCCTTATCTATGGCCTTAGCATATTTCTTTTTACAAAGGATCATACCTCCCCTTGGCCCGCGTAGTGTTTTATGGGTAGTAGTTGTAACAAAGTCTGAATAAGGCACAGGATTTGGATGCAGACCTGCCGCCACAAGCCCCGCTATATGAGCCATATCTACGATTAGATATGCACCTGCCTCTTTAGCTATGTCTTGAAACTTTTCGAAATCTATTGTACGTGGATAGGCGCTAGCCCCTGCTATTATCATTTTAGGATTATGTTCCTTAGCAAGCTGCCTTACCTCATCATAGTCTATTAAGCCGGTATCCTCATCCACTCCATAGGGTATTATATTAAAATATTCGCCTGATATATTTACAGGGCTACCATGAGTTAAATGACCACCATGTGATAGATTCATTCCTAATATAGTATCACCAGGTTTTAGCATAGCAAAATAAACTGCCATATTTGCCTGTGATCCTGAATGGGCTTGTACATTTGCATGCTCCGCTTTAAAAAGTTCTTTTGCTCTGTCAATAGCTAGCGATTCAACTATATCTACATATTCACAACCACCATAATAGCGCCTTGCTGGATAACCTTCTGCATATTTATTGGTAAGATGGGTGCCGGCGGCTTCCATCACTGCTGGGCTTACAAAGTTTTCTGATGCAATGAGCTCTATAGTATTTTTTTGCCTATCAAGCTCCTTTTCTATGGCATCTGCCACTTCTGGATCTACTTTATGTATTCTTTTTATATCGATCATAGCTACTCCTCTTTTCTTAAGTGATGTGTTTATTATAGGTATTTTAAAGGAAATATACAAGTCCTTAATAAAATAAAGCCGGCTTAGGCCAGCTTTATTTTATTATAATGCTCTATCGAGCATGTTTTCAAATTCAGCTTTAGGTCTTACACCCACCAATTGATCTATTACCTCTCCATCCTTGAATAAAAACAAAGTTGGAATGCTCATAATGCGATATTTGGAAGCCAGATCCGTTTCCTCATCTATATTTACCTTGGCTATTTTAACTCTACCATCATATTCTTCAGCAAGTTGATCTAGTATAGGTGCAATCATCAAACATGGTGCACACCATGATGCCCAAAAGTCTACTAAAACTGGTATATCCGATTCTAGTACTTCCTCATTAAAATTACCACTATCTAATGTTACCTGTTTATCATTTGCCATTATATTCGTCTCCCTTCATGCCCCTATATACTGCTATTATAGTGGGGCTTAGACCGATGTTTTTTTTAAATCTAGGCTCTAGTTTTTTTATGGACATATAGGAGCCTACCGTAAAAAGTACTCCGGTAATAGCACCGATAATATCTGCATTCACATTGAAATATTTTCCAAGGTTATGGCCTAATACAATACCGATTATTAATGTTACGAGAGGAATCAAGTATAGTATAGCCGATGCCTTTAAAAATTGTGATGTTGGAAGTTGAATTTCAACTGTATCACCTGGCTTAGCATCCACCGTATTTGCCAATGTAATTTCCATTTTAGAATGGTTTGAGCCCAGTTCGCAGGCCCCGCAGTCACTACATGCCGAACTTCTTTTAAGGCCTACTATTGCGTTACCATTTTCTACACTTAGGACTATGCCATACTCTTTCAAAAGATCATCCCCTTTATGTCTAATTTGAACTCTCCCAGCCTATAAGATCTTTTATTACCTCTCCCGCCATAATTAGTCCCACAACAGATGGAACAAAAGCTATGCTAGAGGGAACCCTAGTCCCATCTTGCTTATACACTATGGGTTTTTCTGCAGACCAAACGACTTTAAGCCTATCTATATTTAAATCTTTTAGCCGCCTTCTCATAATACGTGCAATAGGGTCGGTGTGAGTTTCAAATATATCGCCTACCTTAAACTTCGTTGGATCTAGTTTATTACCTGCACCCATGCTAGATATTATAGGTATTGACATCTGTTTGCATTGTATTACCAAATCTATCTTGGAAGATATGGTATCTATTGCATCTATTACATAGTCACAGTCTGCACTTATAAGCTCTGGAAAATTTCTATTATATTCTCCATAATGTGTTTTAATATTTATATCAGGATTTATAGCAAGCATTCTCCTGCTCATTACATCTACCTTAGCAAGTCCTATAGTACAAACATTGGCATGAATTTGCCTATTTATATTAGTCTTATCTATTTTATCACTATCTATAATAGTTATATCACCAATACCAGATCTTGCCAGTGCCTCCGCCGTATAACTGCCTACGCCGCCAATACCGACTACGGTTACTTTACTGTTTTGTAAACGTTCTAATCCGCTGCTCCCTATCAGCATCTCTGTTCTAGAAAAGATGTCATCCATTTAAAACCCGCCTAATCTTGTTTATATTTAACCATTTAAATTTATCTCAAACAATATTCTCGTATATTTATTTTTCAGTGTCTTCTATATCTGTTTGAATATGCAATTCTTTAAGTTGCCTATCATCTACCATTGACGGCGCATTAGTCATAAGATCAGAGGCATTTTGTACTTTTGGGAAAGCTATTACATCTTTTATGGACTCTTCTCCCGCTAAAATCATTATAAGTCTATCAAAGCCATAGGCTATTCCACCATGTGGAGGGACTCCATACTGAAAGGCCTCTAGTAGAAAACCAAATCTCTCCCATGCCTGCTCATTTGAGAAACCCAATGCTTTAAACATTCTCTCCTGTATCTTTGCATCATGTATTCGTATGCTACCACCGCCAATTTCCTCTCCGTTTAAGACTATATCATATGCCTTTGCCCTAACCTTTGCCGGATCACTTTCTAAAAGGCCAATATCCTCATCCATGGGAGACGTAAATGGATGGTGTTTTGCTGCGTATCTTTTCTCCTCTTCGTCATATTCCAATAGGGGGAATTCAGTTATCCAAAGGAGATTGTATTTCTCATTATCAATGAGATCAAGCCTTCTGCCAAGTTCTAGCCTTAATTCGCCAAGTGCTTGATATACTACATCATCCTTATCGGCTACAAAGAGCAATAAATCACCGGCATCTGCTTCTAGTCTGGCTTTTATAGCATCTAAATCTTCCTCGTCAAAAAATTTGGCTATAGGAGATCTCACTTCATCTTCTTCAACTACAATCCAAGCTAGGCCCTTAGCGCCATAATCTTTCACGAAGTCTACCAATGCGTCTATCTCACGCCTAGAGAAACTATCACCACATCCCTTAGCATTGATAGCACGGACGCTACCACCGCCTTCTAAAGCCCCTGTAAATACCCTAAAGCCGGAATCTTTTACTATGTCGCTGACATCTTTTAGCTCTAAACCAAATCTGGTATCTGGTTTATCACTTCCATATCTATCCATTGCCTCTTTATAAGTCATCCTGGGTAGTGGCAGATCAATATCTAGACCAATAGCATTTTTGAATAATGATTTTATAAGTCTTTCATTTATTTCTAAAATGTCATCTATGTCTACAAATGCCATTTCTATATCAAGTTGGGTGAATTCCGGTTGTCTATTTGCCCTCAGATCCTCATCTCTAAAGCAGCGCACGATCTGATAATATCTATCGAATCCAGAAAGCATCAAAAGCTGCTTAAACAGCTGTGGCGATTGGGGGAGTGCATAAAATGCACCTGGATGTATTCTACTTGGCACTAGATAATCCCTTGCTCCCTCTGGAGTGCTTTTAGTGAGCATAGGGGTCTCTATATCTAAAAAGCCCTCTTCATTGAGAAATTCTCTACACCATTTGGCTACATTATGCCTAAGTATAAAGTTTTTTTGCATCCTAGGCCTTCTAAGGTCTAAATACCTATGTTTTAATCTTAAAGCCTCTGTAACCTTTGATTCATCCTCTATCTGAAATGGCGGTGTCTTGGAGGCTGATAAAATTACCATCTCTCTTCCCACCACTTCTATATGACCTGTGGGTATATTGGGATTTATGGTCTCCTCATCTCTTTTAACCACTTGGCCCTTTACTGCTATGACATATTCATTTCTCAACTTTTCCACATCTTTAAAATAGTCCTCACATTGTTTAGCATCGAATACTATCTGCACAATGCCTTCCCTATCTCTAAGATCTATAAATATGAGTCCCCCCAAGTCGCGTCTTCTCTGGACCCATCCCATTATAGTTATTGTTTGACCTATATTTTCTTCACTGAGATGCCCGCACATATGTGTTCTCTTTAAATCTTTAAGCGACATACTATACCTCCTAGAATTAATTTATCCTATCCTTTAATACTTCTGTTAGTTTTTCTAAAGCTATATCCTCTTCCTCGCCTGTTTTCATATTTCTTAGTTTAATTATACCCTTATCGAGCTCATCATCCCCTAGAATGCAGACCCAAGGCACTTCTATCCTATCGTTGTATTTAAATTGTGCCCTTATGCTTCTACCTACATGATCTATATCACTGGATATATCCGCATCTCTGAGGTCTGTGACAAGCTTTATTGCCTCTGTCTTAGCCTTATCCCCTATAGTTACAAAGGACACATCAAGGCCCCTAGTATCAGGAATGTAAGTCTTTTGTCCCTCCATAACCATCAAGAGCCTGTCTATACCCATACCAAATCCTATGCCTGATGTGCTGGGTCCACCAAATTCTTCAACTAATCCATCATACCGGCCGCCTCCGCATACAGTGCCCTTAAACTTACCCTCACTAGCGATAAGTTCAAATACGGTCTTTGTATAATAATCTAATCCCCTTACAATCATGGGATTAACCTGAAATTGCAAGCCCATAGCTGTAAGATATTCTTTTAGAAGTTCAAAATGGTCTGAACATTCCTTACATAGATAGTCTAAAATGACTGGAACATCTTTTAGAAGATCTTGACATGTATCTTCTTTGCAATCTAATATACGTAGCGGATTTTTGTAATATCTATCCTGACAACTAGTACATAGTCCATCATATCTATCCTGTAAAAAGTCTTTCAATGCACTTTGATAATCGGGTCGACATCTAGGACATCCAATACTGCTTATATTTATATGGATATGTCCTACTTCTAATTTATTTAAAAGATGCATTGCAAGCCCTATGATCTCCGCATCTATAGAGGGTTCCTTAGCCCCAAAGACCTCTATACCAAATTGGTGATGCTGCCTAAGCCGTCCAGATTGGGGTGCTTCATATCGGAATACTGGAGTTATATAATATGTCTTTATTGGTTGAGCTTGAGCATATAGACTATTTTCTATATATGCTCTCGCAACCCCTGCAGTACCCTCAGGCTTTAATGTGATGCTGCGATTTCCCTTATCTAGAAATGTATACATCTCCTTTTGTACTATATCCGTGGTATCACCTACCCCGCGCTGAAACAATTCAGTATGCTCAAATACCGGAGTTCTAATCTCCTCATATCCGAATAGCTTTGTAACCTTTCGTATATTCTCTTCTATATAATGCCATTTAAAAGATTCCTCTGGCAATATATCTTTAGTGCCTCGCGGCGCCCTAGTTAACATCTTTATATCCTCCCATATCTGTGTTATATAACCATTTGGTCTATCATATTTAATTTCCTCTGAATCATCTCATCTACCCTATATATATATTGCCTATAATCCTTTACATTTGCCACCCGCTCTATTCTATTATTGGAGCTAAAGAATATTTTACTCATACCACCAGCGCCAAATCCGAAAATAGTCTGTTTTTCTTCCATCATTTGGATATTGTATAGGCATCTTTTATGTGGTTTTGCATATCCTATGTTCTCTAAATTACCTAATATATATTTTTGCCTATAAAGATAATAGGGACGCATACCCATCTTTTGCGCCCATTTATCACATTCATTGAGCATTTCCTCGGCAAGAGTTTCCTTAGCAAATTCAAAATCAGATAGCCTGTCCCTTAAGGGTGAACCTCTTTTTATGGCAAGTGTATGGACCGTTAAATTATCAGGAGATAAATTAAATATTTGCCTCATGGTATTTTCTATTTCCCTAAGTCCCTCCCCAGGTAGACCTACTATCACGTCCATATTAATAGAGTCAAAACCAATCCTTCGAGCAGCCTCAAAACACAGCTTTATATCCTTTGGTGTATGGGCCCTCCCTATGGTCTTTAGTGTACCCTCATTCATTGTCTGCGGATTTATGCTTATCCTACCCACTCCATACTCCTTAAGCAGCTTTAGTTTTTCGACAGTTAAGCTATCAGGTCGACCTGCTTCAACTGTATATTCCTCTAGATTGGGTTTAGCTATAGTATCAATGCCCTTTAAGAGCTGTCTTAAATTATGGATTGGAAGTGCGGTGGGTGTCCCTCCGCCTATATAAAGAGTTTGGACACTAAACCCTTTATTTAAAAGCTTTGGTAAGACACTATCCCATTCATATAATAGCGCTGCAATATAGGCATCCAAAACATCTTCACATCTAGCAATTGTATCAGATGGAAAAGAACAATATAGGCATCTAGTTGTACAAAATGGTATATGAATATATAGTGAGATCATATCATCAGAGTTTCCTGCCAATATATCTCTTTGTTGGCTTACTGTATCTATTAAGAGATTAGATTTAGATTCTGACAGCTTATATTCCCTATCTAAAATCTTAATTATATCCTCATTCGTATATCTTCGTTCATCTAAAAGCTCATTTACTATTTTGGTGGGTCTAATGCCTGTCAATATTCCCCAATCTAAATCCTTTTCTAAAAGCCTAGATATGAGTCCATAGACGCATCGTTTTGCGGCGTTTTTTTCATATCTTGTCCTAAGTAGTCTGTCAGTTTGGGCCAGTATATCTTCCAATAGTTCTATATTCGTGTCAATGATATTGCGCTTGTCCCAAAGTTTGGCGTCTATATGACTATCTTTACAATCTACAGTTATGGTTAAACTACTATATTTGACATCATTCTTATCTTCTACAACTATAACCTGTTTATCTGGCATAAAGGCTTTAAGTAACTCAAAAATTTCATGGGCAAAGCTTGCATTGTCTATATATAATTCTATCATCTGTCTATATATGGGTTATGCAATCTCTCATGCCCAATAGTGCTTTGTGGTCCATGCCCAGAATATAATATGAGACTGTCATCTAACACCATAATCTTTTTCATTATAGAGTCTATCAAAGTATTATAATCTCCACCTGGAAAATCAGTTCTTCCTATGGAGCCCCTAAAGAGGGTATCCCCAGTAAATATTGCCCTATTTTCCAACACTAGGCTAATACCGCCCTCAGTATGCCCCGGAGTGTGGATCACCTTTAAGCTCTTATGGCCAATTTTTATTATATCTCCCTCTTCCAGCAGCCTATCTGCCCCTGCTAGCGAGCAGTCTTCACCTAGCATATAAGATAGATTTAGCCTTCCAGATTTCAGCATCTTTTCGTCTTCTTTGTGTATTAAGATCTTTGCCCCTGTCTTATTGACTATATCTAATACAGCCCCGATATGATCATAGTGGCCATGGGTTAGCACTATCTTTATCACATCTATATTTTTATCTTCTATATAGCTCATTATAGTATCCGACTCAGCACCTGGATCAATTATAATACCATTACCAAGGCTATCGTGTAATATATATGAATTTGTAGCCAGCTGGCCCACTACTATGGGGGTAATCTCCATTTCATCTCACCTCTAGATATCTCTTATCCATATTAAAAATGTTTCTTGCTATCTATTAAAATGGTTACTGGTCCATCATTTATAGCTTCTATATGCATATGTGCTTTAAATATTCCACCTTTTGCACATATCCCTAGATTGTTGACCTTTTCAATAAATCTATTATAAAATCTTTCTGCCATATCTGGCGATGCGGCCGCAGTATAGCTTGGCCTTCTGCCCCTTCGGCAATCTCCAAATAAAGTAAATTGCGAGATGACAAGCATCTTAGCCTTTTTATCCTTTAGCGAAAGATTCATCTTTCCGTCATCATCTTCAAATATACGAAGATTGACTATCTTTTGCGCAAGATAACCAATATCTGATTCTAAATCATCAACACCTACCCCAAGATATACGAGTAACCCTGGCCCTATCTCATTTATAAGCTCACTCTCTACGGATACTTTGGCTCTATTTACTCTTTGCACCACAGCTCGCATTATATCTTCACCCTCTCATCCATTGACTCTACTTACCTTCGAGACACTTCTCAGTCTTCTAAATTGTTTCATCACTCTATTTAGCTGGCTAATATCTCCTATCTCTAATATAAGGTTTATAATAGCTTCTTTATTTTTTGTAGTACGTGCGTTTATAGCTGTCACATTCAATTTCATATTGGCAATAGCTAGAGATATATCTGCAAGTAGGGAGTGTCTATCATCGGCTACAATCCTAATCTCTGCAAAATACGATGCCTTATCTGCCTCAACCCATTCAACCTCTATAAGTCTGTGCTCCTCTACATCTTCTCCTATAACATTTATACAGTCGCTTCTATGAACAGATACACCTCTTCCCCTTGTAATATAGCCTATTATATCATCGCCCGGCACCGGGTTGCAGCATTTTGCAAACCTTACCTTTATATTGTCTACGCCCCTGACAACTACACCAGTATCTCTTGCCACATGTGAGATAGGCCCCTTAGTATCTGCCGAGACATCTATAGGAGCATCAGCTGGCGGCATTACAGATGTGCTCTTTTTGTATTCATTAATAAGCCTTGTGAGCACTTGGTTAACTCTTAGACCATTATAGCCTACAGCAGCGTACACATCCTCTATGCTGCTATATCCATGTTTTCTAGCCACCATCTCCAACCATTTCGGTTTAGCAAGTTCTGAAAACACATACCCTTGCCTCTTTGCACCTCTTTCGAGCATTTCTCTGCCCTTATCGGTATTCTCTTCTTTATCCTCTTTTTTAAACCATTGTCTTATCTTATTTCTAGCCTGGTTGGTTTTTACGAGACTTAACCAATCCCTACTAGGCCTGCTACTGGAGGAGGTCATTATTTCTACTATATCCCCTGTCTCCAATTCGTAATCTAAGGGCATTAGCTTTCCATTTACCTTTGCACCCTGGCATCTATTACCTATATCACTGTGTATGGCATATGCGAAATCCAGCGATATAGCACCTCTTGGTAGATCTATTACATCGCCTTTCGGAGTGAACACAAATACCTCATCTGTAAAGAGATCTATCTTTAAAGACTCCATAAATTCAGATGCATCCTTCAAATCCCTTTGCCACTCTAATATTTCCCTAAGCCAAGCCAGCTTACTATCTAGCTCTGTATTTGATTGTTTGCCTTCTTTATATTTCCAATGGGCAGCAATTCCATACTCTGCCGTCTTATGCATATCTATGGTTCGTATCTGTATTTCAAATATTTCCCCCTCAAGACCTATTACTGTCGTATGAAGAGACTGATACATATTAGGCTTGGGCATTGCTATATAATCTTTAAATCTGCCTGGAATAGGTTTCCATAGAGTATGGACAGTTCCAAGCACTGCATAGCAATCTTTCACAGATTCTACAATAACCCTTATAGCTAATAGATCATATATTTGATCGAAATCTCTATGTTGCATATACATCTTCTTATATATGCTATAAAAATGCTTTGCCCGCCCCTCAATTTCTGCCTCGATACCCATTTCATCGAATTTTTCATGAAGCACCTTTATTCCCTGATCTATATATGCCTCTCGCTCTTTACGTTTTGCTGCCACCTTCTCTACTAGATCATAGTAACCTTTAGGATCTATATAGCGTAGCGATGTATCTTCTAGCTCCATCTTTATTCTATAAATACCTAGTCTATGGGCAAGCGGAGCATAGATTTCCAGTGTTTCATGGGCCTTTTCCCGCTGCTTTGCCTCATCTATATACTCCAAGGTTCTAA
Source organism: Clostridiales bacterium (assembly GCA_012799205.1). GTDB lineage: Bacteria > Bacillota > Clostridia > Caldicoprobacterales > Xylanivirgaceae > JAAZLT01. Next base: position 2,810 of record JAAZLT010000140.1, on the reverse strand, counting down.
GGTTGTGTAGCCTGTCAGAGAGCTTTATTATAATCACTCTAATATCCTTGGCCATTGCCAGAAACATCTTACGAAGGCTCTCGGCTTGCCTTTGCTGTTTATTGGTATATTCTATTCGGCCTAATTTAGTGACGCCATCTATTAAGATGGCTACTTCATTTCCGAATATCTCTCTTATCTCCTCTAGCTCCATATCTGTATCTTCTATCACATCATGAAGTAAACCAGCGATGACAGTATCTGCATCCAAACCGAGGTCCATCAAAATATGAGCCACTTGAACCGGATGGACTATAAATTCTTCGCCCGATGACCTAAGCTGGCCCTTGTGGGCCTTATTTGCAATATTATATGCATCCCTTATCTTTTCCACACTTTCCTCAGGATAGATTTTCCTCGCTACCTGCTTTAAGTTATCCAACATGGCCCATATCCCTCCTTGCATGCCTAAAATATTCGAAAAACTATCAATACTTTACAGGAACCATAATTTCATAATCTGTAAGCATATCCCGACCCTTTAGGTATGATAGTTCAATTATAAATACAAATCCAATTACTTCTCCCCCAAGCTCCTCTACTAACTTGGCAGTGGCAAAAGCTGTCCCCCCAGTGGCTAATAAATCATCAGCAATTATAACCCTTTGGCCAGGAGTTATTGCATCCCTATGTATTTCAAGGGCATCTTTTCCGTATTCAAGCTCGTATTCATATTGTATAGTCTCACCTGGCAACTTGCCAGGTTTTCTTACTGGCACAAAACCTACTCCCAATCCATATGCCAAGGGTGCACCTATGACAAAACCTCTGGCCTCTGGTCCCACTATAACATCTACATCCTTATCCCTGCAGTACTCTATAAGATAATCTATAGTGTAGGTATAGGCCTCTTTATCTTGCAAGAGGGTAGTAATATCTTTAAAGCTAACACCCTTTTTAGGGAAATCTGGGATAACCCTTATTGCCTGTCTCAAATCCATATTATTTGACCTCCTTATGTTTATCAAGGTATATATCTGAATCTATATTTGATAGCCAAGTACTATAATGACAATATAGAATACTCTCATCAAGCTCTCTACTGTCAGGTTTTAGATTTAAACTAATTTTCACATCCCTAAATGTTCGGGTAATATCTAAAAAGTTTAATTCTTGAAATACCGCCAATATTATATTAAATTGGAAATAATTAAGTTGCCCCTTCGTTTGTCTATTAAATCTCTCTAGTGTAGCTAAAATACTATCCCATGAAGACCTTCCCTTCTGTCCTATCTTTTTTAGCCAAAGATAAACACATGCGAAATCCTCTCTTGTAAGATAGAGCTGTTTCAAAAATTCACTCTTATAACCACTTTCTATAACCCATAACTTGTTTTTAAAACCTATAAGACAGGATAGATCCATTACTTGATCCCCAGATATAATGAATATATTTTCATATTCGTTTACTATACTAGAGGACATATCAGGTAATATTACGAGGCCATCTGTACCTCTACCGCTCCCTGGCATTAAAGCCCTATAGCCAAATTCCATGCTTTTGAGTATATCTATTTGAGCAAATTTGGTTAAAATGCTATATGCTATATCCCTATCTCCAACTAAAATGAGATTGCCACCGGTAGACAAGTTCAGCATATTTATAGCCTCATCTAAATTAAGTTTCCCTTTTAGACCCAATTTAGATATGTCTATATAGGACTTACTGTCACTTTCTTTATTATATAGGAATCTGCGGTAAAAATCATCAAAAAACTTATGATAGAAGACTCCCATGGCCCTTTTAATAAACATATCATCATCTGTTCGCATCTTAATATGTCTTATGTTAAACTGCAGTTTTGTAAGCCCATTCCATTCATTTTTATCCAATGTCATAAGCAAATCTACACAGGGCTTAATGTCTAGATTATCTCTTGAGTTGCCGGAATTAAACCATATGCCTTCCCACATACGTTCTTTTAATGCAATGCTCAATTGAATATGATTCTGCCTTTTACCTACAGCCCTATATCCATCTATATATGCTTTTTTTACAAGAAATACCGGCATTTGATTGTCCTCGCCAAATGGCTCTAATCGTTGTAGTTCATCATATAGCTCAAATGAAATATCGCTATTATCTACTATAAGGTCATATTTATATTCTTGTATGAGCATATCCTCTTTAATATGGGATTTGCCATAGGCCTCAAAATTATCTATTAAGGCCTTGATATTTTCTCTTTCTATTGTAAGGCCCGCAGCCTGCTCATGTCCGCCGAAGTTTTTAATTATATCCTTCATGCTACATAGGGCTTCATATATATTAAAGCCCTCTATGCTTCGACATGACCCAGTATATAAACCATTCCCTGCTTGTGTTAATAGGATCACAGGTCTATTGTATTTGTCAACTAGTTTAGATGCCACTATTCCTATTATTCCTGCATGCCAATTTGAACTTTTTAACACTATTGTCCTGGTATCTCTATCTAAACTAGGTTCTATGAGAGATTTAGCCTCCTTTAGTATCCTAGCTTCAATGGCTTGCCTCTCCCTATTTGCACTGTCTAATCTATATGCCAATTCTTTAGCTATGCCCATATCCTCAGTTGTCAATAGCCTAAAGGCATCCTTAGCACTATCCATTCTGCCCGCGGCATTAAGTCTTGGTGCAATCCCAAATCCTATATGCTGGGATGTCAAATTCTTGTGATCTATCTTAGCAAATTGTAAGAGAACCTTTATTCCTAACCTAGGTTTCCTCTTTATCTGTTTAAGTCCCAGAGCCGCCAGAATTCTATTATCTCCTGAAAGGGGTACAATAT
>JAAZLT010000139.1 GCA_012799205.1 Clostridiales bacterium | reverse complement strand
TTAATTTCATTTTCCTTATTTGTCTGCACATAGAGTTATAAGTTTTTGTATATCCTTCCTCTTTTAATTTGCGATAAACCTGAGCTAAACCCTCATGCCCATGATAGCGATATTTATGCCTAATTAAGTCTAGCTCTTGCTTTGTATGCTGGTAATGAATTAAATTTGATATAAAAAAACCGCCCAAACGGCATAGATATTACAAAAACTCATACCCTTAAATGCTAATCAACTGTAAAAGTGGCGTGTTTGACAATGGGCAAATCATTCAGCATGGAAGCCATAATAGGCTTGTAGCTAAGGAAAATGGGAAATACCATGAACTGTGGCATGCCCAGGCCCAATACTATATATAACTATGATAATTTAATCTAAGTTTGCAATGTAGCCATGCACATTCAAGATCTCTATTTATAAAAGATGATGCCCAGAAAAGCTGAAAATATAATCAATAAAATCGGCGACAGTTCCTTTTTTAATATGTATCTATATCTATTAGACAAAATTGCAAGTAATGCTAATATAAGCAGAGCATTTAAATCGAAGGAAATACTCTGTGGCTTCCCGAAAATAGCATTAAACCCCATAAATATTCCTGTTGCTAAAATAATCCCCATAAGACATGGTTTTATGCCCTTTAGCATGGCTTGTACTTTCTCATTTTGTATCCAAGACCTTAGGGATATAGTAATAAGAAGTATAATAACAAAAGAGGGGAGAACAACGCCAATAGTGGCAATAGCAGCCCCTAGAATGCCTCCTTGAGAGTTGCCTACATAAGTTGCTACATTGACCATAATAGGTCCAGGCGTGGATTCACTGATGCCCACTATATTTGTAAACATTGCCTCGTCCATCCAATTATTATCAAGGATAATTTCCTGGATAAGTGGAATTGCACCATAGGCGCCGCCAAATGCAAACATACCAATCTTTAAAAAGTTCCACAGAAGGGATAGATAAATCATTTTTTACCTCCTTTATATTTGGGCAGAGAATAAATGCTAAATCCTAATAGACCTGCAATAATAATCAGGTAAATAGTAGAAAAGCGTATATTAAAAAAATTTAATAAAAGAAGTATAGTAAAAGAAACCATTATAAAGCCTATACTGATTATTTTATGTGGTGTTTTCCTTAGCATCTTTTTAACCATTTTAATTCCTGCTTGTATTATGAGAAGTGAAACAGCTATGCGAATGCCCTTAAATGCCCTAATTACAACGGGGTAGGTTAGCATTTGTTCAAAGAATGTAGATATAAAAAGTATAATTAAAAAAGATGGAAACATTATTCCAAGGGTTGCAACAATGGCACCGAAAATACCACCCTGCCTATAACCAGTATATGTGGCGCAGTTTATGGCTATAGGACCTGGAGTAGATTCGGCAATCACTGTTACATCCATTAATTCTTCTGAAGTAATCCAATTTCTCTTCTCTACACATTCATAATCCAAAAGAGAGATCATGGCATAACCACCCCCGAATGTAAAACCGCCAATCTTTGCAAATGTTAAAAATAGTTCCACAAAAATATTCATATTTTCCTCCCAACTGCTTTAGATATCACAAATTACTGAGACGTATACTGTCTTAATTATATGGACCAATTTTAACTTAGTCAATACGAAACCCAAGATCACCAATATATGATAGAGTTTATTGAATATTGATAAATAAGTAAATATAGTATAAAATTGTTTTAGAGCTTGTATTGTAGGGAGGCAAATTGATGACAGATATTACAAAAACTCTAGCGGATGAGTTAGGAATAGATATAAACAAAGTAAATAGCACTATAAAGCTTATAGATGAGGGAAATACAATTCCCTTCATAGCTAGATATAGAAAAGAGGTAACAGGCGGGCTAGATGATGCTACGCTACGTGATTTATATACAAGACTTGAATATCTAAGGGGACTTCAATCAAGACGCGAGGAGATTACAAGGCTTATAGATGAGCAAGATAAGCTTACAGAAGATATAATCTCTAAAATTCAAAAGGCACAGACAATGACGGAGCTGGATGATATATATAGGCCCTTTAGGCCAAAAAGGCGTACTCGTGCAACCATAGCTAAAGAAAAGGGATTAAAGCCATTAGCAAATATGCTAATTACAACTGATATAGATGATATAAAGTCTATTGCATCGGAATTTCTAAATCCCGATAAGGATATCAAAACTATAGATGATGCCTTGCAGGGGGCGATGGATATTATAGCAGAACTCATATCAGATAATGCTGACTATAGAAAGGTGATTAGAGATTTTACATATAAAAAGGGATCCATATTGACCAGTGCAGATGAAGAGGAAGTTTCGGTATATGATATGTACTATGAATATAGTGAACCGATTTCTCAAATAGCACCTCACAGAATCCTTGCAATAAATAGAGGAGAGAGTGAAAAAGTACTGTCTGTAAAAATAGATATAGATGAAGAGTCTATAGTCAATTTGCTCATATCTAAAATAGACAGAGAATACAAAAAATGTACTAAAGAATATGTCCATATGGCAGCTCAGGATGCATATAAAAGGCTTATTGCGCCATCTATTGAAAGAGAGATTAGAAATGATTTGACGGAGATAGGAGAAACTCAGGCCATAGAAGTATTCGGAGAGAACCTAAAAAACCTACTACTCCAGCCTCCCCTTAGAGATAGGGTTGTAATGGGAATAGATCCTGGATATAGGACTGGTAACAAAATTGCCATAGTAGATAGGACCGGCAGGGTACTTGATACAGGCGTAGTGTATATGACATTGCCAAATCATAATTTAGATAGAAGCAAAAGGGAGCTTATACACTTTATAGATAAACATGCTGTGGATGTAATTGCTATAGGAAACGGGACTGGCTCTAAGGAGACGGAAATTGTAATAGCAGAACTTATTTCAAAGCTAGATAAAGATTTATCATATATGGTGATAAGTGAAGCAGGGGCCTCTGTGTATTCTGCATCAAGGCTTGCATCAGAGGAATTCCCAGATTTCGATGTAGCTCTTAGAAGCGCAGTATCTATAGCTCGTAGATTGCAAGATCCATTGGCAGAGCTTGTAAAAATAGATCCTAAATCTATAGGGGTAGGGCAGTATCAGCATGATGTGAACCAAAAAAAGCTCGAAGAGACCTTAAAGGGAGTGGTCGAGAGCTGTGTAAATTCGGTTGGAATAGATTTGAATACAGCTTCCCCATCTCTATTGAGTTATATTGCAGGAATAACTCAAAGGGTTGCAAAAAATATAGTTAGCCATAGAGAAAGTATAGGCGAATTTCGCTCTAGAAAAGAGCTTTTGAAAGTAAAGGGTTTAGGACCGAAGACATTCAAGCAAAGTGCAGGATTTTTAAGAGTGGTAAATAGTGAAAATATTTTAGACAATACAGGAGTTCATCCTGAATCTTATGATGCAACAAATGGTCTTCTAGAAAGTTTAGGGTATACTTTAAAAGAAGTTAAAACAAATAAATTAACAGATTTAGGCACTAGGATATCAGATATAGGTATAGATATACTATCTAATAAGCTAAGTATAGGAGTACCTACTCTTACAGATATAATAGAAGAGCTTAAAAAACCTGGTAGAGACCCTAGAGATGAACTTCCTAAACCTATGCTAAGAACAGATATTATGGGTTTGGAAGATCTAAAGCAAGATATGATTTTAAGGGGAACAGTGAGAAATGTAGTGGACTTTGGGGCATTTATAGATATAGGAGTCAACCAAGATGGGCTTGTCCATATATCTCAGCTATCCAATAGTTTTGTAAAGCACCCTATGGATGTGGTAAAGGTTGGAGATGTAATAAATGTGAAGGTATTAGATGTTGATAAAGATAGGGGAAGAATTTCACTATCTATGAAAGATATAGAATAAAGTTTTGCTAGTAAAATACTAAAGGGAGGTTTTTATATGATACTTATAAAAAATGGCAAGGTACTTACAATGGCAGGAGATATACTTGAAAAAGGTGATATCTTAGTCGAAGACGGGAAAATAGTCAAGGTCTGTGAAGATATAAAAGTAGATGATAAGATGGAAGTAATAGATGCCGATGGCATGTGGGTTTTACCAGGATTTATAGATGCCCATTCTCATATAGGGATGTATGAAGATGGCATAGGCTCCGAAGGCTCAGATGGCAATGAGGCAGTAGATCCCGTAACGCCAAGTCTTAGAGCAATTGACTCTATCAACCCAGAAGACTTTTCATTCAAAGAGGCAAGAGAACACGGTATTACAACGGCTGTTACGGGCCCTGGAAGTGCCAATGTAATAGGCGGGCAGTTTGTGGCAGTCAAGACCTATGGTAGAAGAGTGGATGATATGATATTTAAAGATCCGCTAGCACTTAAGATAGCATTTGGTGAAAACCCAAAGAGGGTATATAGCGGGCAGAAAAAATCACCTACTACCCGTATGGCTACGGCATCAGTACTTAGAAAGGCGCTTATAAAAGCACAAGAGTATAAAAAGAAATTAGAACTTGGGGAGAAGGACCCTGAGAAGATGCCTGAAAGGGACTTAGACATGGAGATAATAGTTAAGGTATTAGATAGGGAAATACCGCTTAAGGCCCATGCCCATAGAGCAGATGATATACTAACAGCTATAAGAATTGCAAAAGAATTTGATGTAGATTATACTCTGGAGCACTGCACAGAAGGCCATAGGATAGCGGATATCTTATATGAAGAAGGAGCAAAGGCCATAACAGGACCGCTTCTTAGTACCCGTAGTAAGATAGAGCTAAATAAGCTTAGCTTTAAGGCACCAGGAATACTCTCTAAAGCCGGTGTAAAGGTAGCTATAATGACAGACCATCCTGTAATCCCAATACAGTATCTCCCTGTATGTGCATCTATTGCAGTGAGAGAGGGCATGGATGAGATGGAGGCATTAAAGGCCATTACTATAAATGCAGCTGAAATAACTGGTATAGCTGATAGAGTGGGCAGCTTAGAGGCGGGGAAAGATGCAGACATCGTTTTATTTGATGGAGACCCTTTAGATATTCGAACTAAGACAAACGTCGTATTCATTGATGGGAAGAAAGTATTTGAGAGAAAATAGATTTATGTCCTTGCAAAAGGATTTAAAATAGGCTAAACTAGAATTAGAAACTAAATACTATAATCTTCGGGGGAGGGTGTAAGTCCCGGCCGGCGGTTAAAGCCCGCGACTTCTAAATCATATTTAGAATTGATCTGATGAGATTTCAGAGCCGACAGTTAAAGTCTGGATGGGAGAAGATTAATTATTAGGCTTGTCCTATGTATATGTCTATAAGGCTCCCGGAGATTTCGGGGGCTTTAGTTTACTATATACATTGGAGGTTATAAATTATGAAAAGATCAACAAATTATATTGTCAAGGTGGCACTTTTATCTACCATTGCTTTCATACTGATGGCGTATTTGGAGTTTCCATTACCTCTTTTTCCAGCATTTTTAAAGTTTGATGTGAGTAATCTGCCTGCTTTAATAGGAGGTTTTGCACTGGGGCCTTTGGCAGGGGCTATTATTGTATTTCTAAAAAATATATTTCACTTTATTTTTAAATCTGATGGTACTGGCGGGGTAGGGAACTTATCTAACTTCTTAGTAGGTGCAGCTTTTGTACTTCCAGCATCTGTTATATATATTAAAAACAGAACTAAAAAAGGCGCTATATATGGTATTATAGCGGGAATCATCTCTAAGGTGTTTGTAAGCTCTCTTACAAACTACTATATAATAATACCTCTATATAGCCGCTTAATGCCCATAGAGAAGATAATTGAAATGGCCGCAATGGCCAATACTAAGATTGTAGATATAAAGACCTATATAATTTATGCAGTAATTCCATTTAACTTTATACAAGGTGTAGTCTTATCTGCCATAACCCTTGCAATATATAAAAAAATATCACCTATACTACGAAATAACTGATATATGAAATATTGTATGATATAATACCCATGAAAAATAAATATGCAAGCGAGGAATGATATGTTAAAATATACATCCAAAGGGGAAAGATCTACAGAAAGGCTAGGAGAGAGGATAGGGTCTATGGCAAGGCCAGGTCTTATACTTACTTTAAGGGGTGATCTAGGGGCTGGAAAGACTGTATTAGCGCGGGGAGTAGCAAGGGGCCTTGGGATAGAGGGCCCTGTTACAAGCCCTACATTTACTCTGCTTAACCAATTAAGCGGTAGGTTCCCCTTCTATCACTTTGATTTATATAGATTAGATGATGCAGATGAGATATATGAGCTAGGGTTTGAAGAGTTCATAAATGGGGATGGGGTAGCTGTTATAGAGTGGCCCGAAAATATGGATTACCTTCACCCAAAAGAATATGTAGATATATATATAAATAAGGCAGTCGATGATGAGATAAGGGATATCAAAATAGAGATTATCGGAGACAGTTTTAAATGGCTTGAGAAGGGATTGTTAGAATATGTTAGTGCTAGCTATTGAATCTTCATCACAGGTGGCGGGAGCCGCAATAGTAGATGGGGAAAAGATAATATCAGAATGTATATTAAATAAGGGGCTAAAACATTCTGAGGTGCTTATGCCCATTATAGATAGTGTATTTAGTATGGGGGATGTAGAGGTGTCTGATATAGACCTGTTTGCAGTTAGTAAAGGACCGGGCTCCTTTACAGGCCTTAGAATAGGCATAGCCACTGCAAAAGGCCTTGCACAGTCTGTAAATAGACCTGTTATTGGTGTGCCAACTCTAGATGGGCTAGCTTATAATATACAATATACCTCCCATATAATATGTCCTATGCTAGATGCCCGCAGAGGGGAAGTATATACGTCTATCTATCAATATGAGGCAGATACCCTAGTTAGGAAATGGGAGTATATGGCAATTTCCCTTAGAGAACTTATGGACAATATATTGCCTAAGGATGGAAAAGTTGTATTTCTTGGAGATGGTACAATTGCGTACAGGAACCTTATTAAAGAGCATATGAAAGATAGGGCTATAATTGCACCTCCCATCTTTATAAATCAAAGGGCTTCATCTATTGCCCAGGTGGCTATTGAGCTTGCACGAGGAGGACATATGGAAGATTTCAGAGAGCTAGAGCCTTTTTATCTGCGCAAATCTCAAGCGGAGCGAAGCCTTGCTGGAAAGGAAAAGCAAACTTAGGGTGTAGAGTATGGATAAAAGACATATTTGCATACGTCCAATAGAGTCAAATGATATAGATAGGGTAATGGAACTTGAGAAAATATGTTTTTCTACCCCTTGGTCTAGAGAGGCATTTCAAATAGAGGTAGAACAAAATAGATTTGCAAGTTATTTTATAGTAGAGTCTAGAGGGCATATTGTAGGTTATGGGGGTATGTGGCATGTAATAGGGGAGGTTCATATAACTAATATAGCCATACACCCAGATTTTAGACGAAAAGGGATTGGAAGGGAGCTTATGCTCTTTCTTATGGAATCAGCTCTATCACATGGGGCTAAGAAGATGACCTTAGAGGTGAGAAAATCAAATATAGGTGCTAAATCCCTATATAGGGGATTAGACTTTATAGAAAAGGGTATAAGAAAAGGGTATTATGGCGATACCGGGGAAGATGCCATAATAATGTGGAATGAGGATATAGAATATACGGTCACAAAACATAGGTGAAATGGGTGGGGTTAGATGGGAAAACAAAAGTATATCTGTATATCTATGGGGATAATCTTTTCTATCTCTTTGATGGCAGTACTGTTTTTAACCAGTATAGAGCTAATAGCATTTAATAAAAACTTTTACATAGGGCAGTATGAAAAGAACCAAACAGGGGATATAATAGGAGCAAATGAGGAAGAATTATCTTATATCACGGATGAAATGTTGGCCTATTTGAAAGATAAGAGGCAGGATTTTGATATAAAATGGTCTGAAGGTGGGAATATATTTAATGAAAGAGAGATAGAGCATATGAAAGATGTAAAGGTGCTCTTTATGAATGGGTTTAAGATTAGGAATATATTAGCTTTAATAGCATTAGCTTTGTTTGTAGTTATTATATTGATCTACCCTAGGACATGGCCCAGATATATGCCTCTAAGCTATATATGGACTTTGACGGCAACTGTTGCATTTGTAGGGCTTATGGCTCTATTTATGTATAAAGACTTTGATAGGATATGGGATAAGTTTCACCATATATTCTTTACTAATGATCTTTGGCTATTAGACCCTGACACAGATGTAATGATTATGATGATGCCAAGTAATTTTTTCTTTAGCTTGATTCTAAACGTAATAAAAGTGTTTTGTGCCGGCGCCGGCAGCCTTCTAATAGCATCTATATATCTATATAAAGAATCTATAAAGCGGAATATATAAAACTATGATTCTACCACTCGGGCTATGCCCTAAGCAGTAGAATCGAAAGCTAGCGCCGAGTGTTTCCCTTACCAAAGAGTATAACCAGCAGTAAGAAGAAAAATAGTAGACCCTCACCATCTGAAAATATATTACTATTAAAAAAGATTACTAAAATCAAAAAGAAGAATAGTAATGTGGTGTTGTTAAATCCATCGCCCAAAATATTGCTCAATATATCAGTCAATATTATCCCTCCTAAGAATATACATAAAGGCCTATTAAAGATATTTGTATTATTAGAATATGCATTTAAAATTTAGATGTGATAGATTAATGTAATAAAAGGAGATATTGCAAAAAGATATGGATACAAAGCTAGGAAATGTAAATATATTAGCCATTGAGACTTCCTGTGATGAAACATGTGCATCGGTAGTAAGAGATGGCAGAGAGGTGCTAAGTAATATAGTGGCATCGCAGATTGACCTGCATAAAATATATGGAGGCGTTGTGCCTGAGATAGCCTCTAGGAAACATATACAGACTATAAGCATCATTATAGAGGAAGCCATGGACGAAGCCAATATGAAATTTGCGGATTTAGATGCCATAGCAGTGACATGTGGCCCAGGGCTAGTAGGGGCCCTTTTGGTGGGGGTGTCTGCTGCTAAAGGGCTGTCATATGGATTGGACCTTCCACTCATAGGAGTAAACCATATAGAGGGGCATATTTGTGCCAACTATATAGAGTATAAAGACTTAGAGCCACCTTTTTTATCTTTGGTAGTATCCGGAGGGCATAGCCATATAATTATGGTAGAAGACTATGGAGTATATAGGCTCATAGGGCAGACTAGAGACGACGCAGCAGGTGAGGCATTTGATAAAGTCGCAAGGGTTTTAGGATTGGGTTACCCAGGGGGACCAATTATAGATAAAATATCAGCTAAGGGAGATCCCTATTGGGTAGAATACCCCCATGGGAGTATAGAGGGGCACCCTTATGATTTTAGTTTCAGTGGACTGAAGACGGCTGTTATAAACCATCTTCATACAATGGAGCAAAGAGGTGAAGCCTTTAAGGTAGAGGATGTAGCAGCTAGCTTTCAAAGGGCGGTTGTAGATGTGCTTGCTGAAAGGACAATATTGGCGGTGAAAAAACTTCAAGTAGATAAAATTACACTAGCAGGGGGAGTATCTGCCAACTCTAAATTAAGACATGAGTTTAAAAAAGTCTGCAATAAAGAGGGGCTAAAGCTCTACTACCCACCGCTTAATCTGTGCACAGACAATGCTGCTATGATAGGCAGCGCTGCCTATTACAACTATATAAATGATAAAGTAGCAGATCTTACCCTAAATGCATACCCTAATTTAACCATTGTATAAACTAATATAATATAGATCTGCGAAAATTTTTATATATCTTGACTATGAAGGCCTGTATGATATACTTAATGTCAATAGGTAACCGGTTACTTTATATGATGGGGGGCTAAATTGTGGCAACAATATACGATATAGCAAAGCTTTGCAAAGTCTCCACTGACACTGTATCTAGGGCTTTAAATGGCTCAGATCATCCAATCAATCCCCAAACTAGGGAAAAGATATTAAATATAGCAAAAGAACTCAACTATAGGCCAAATACAATTGCCAGATCTTTAGCAAGTGGCAAAACGCGTACAATTGCACTGCTTATCCCTACAATTACTAATGATTTTTATACTCAGATAGCAGAAGCAATGGAAGATGGCTTGACAAATGCCGGGTATATCACTTACCTGTGTAATACGAGACGTTCTATTGTTAAAGAGACGGAGTACATAAATGATATCATTACTAGACGAGTAGACGGAGTGATATTTAGCCCGACTAGAGTGAAGCCAGAAGACAATTTACAGAACCAAAAAAATATAGAAGATTTGCTAAAGTATGGGGTTCAGGTTGTAGCATTTGGGAGTCGTTTTAGTGACATTAGCCAGGTTTCGGTTGATACATATAAAGGGGCCTACGAGGCTATTAGATACCTAATTTCATTGGGTCATAGAAAGATAGGTTTTTTAGACGGCCTATTGGCAGGCACGAGCAAAAATAGACGTAAGGGCTATTTAGATGCTTTAAAATCTGAAGGAATTGTTCATGATGAAAGATTTATTTTAGATGGGGACTTGACCTTGGAGAGCGGGTATAAAAATGCTAGGAGGTTACTTAAGCTACCCGATGCACCCACTGCAATATTTGCAGTAAATAATCTGATGGCGGTTGGAGTGTTGAAGGCGGCAAGAGACCTGGGCATAGATGTGCCTAAAAGACTATCAGTCATAGGGTTTGACGATAGTATATTATCAGAGCTTATAGAACCATCCCTAACCGTGGTAAAACAGCCTTTAGTAGATATGGGTATTATAGCAAAAGAGCTGCTATTAGACCAACTAAATGGCAACCATGCATTTAAAACAATTAAATTAGAACCCGCTCTATTAAAGAGAAATTCCTGCTATTATGCATATTAGTATCTGACATTTTAGGTGTTAGATATTGATAAATATATATAAAGAGGGTGTATATTATGAATAATCCAAGAATAGCAGCACAACTCTATACCGTTCGCGAATATATGAAAACGGCGGATGATATAGAAAAGGGATTAAAGAAAATAAAGGATATGGGTTATAATGCAGTACAGGTATCGGGAATAGGCAAGATTGCAGACGAGGCATTGAAGGATCTAGTAGATGAAATAGGCCTTAAGATATGCGTAACACATATTCCATTTGATCGCATGCAAAATGACATTGATGGCGTAATAAAGCAACATAAATTATGGGATTGTGATTATGTAGGGCTTGGTTCAATGCCAATGAATGCTAGAGCTGATAAAGATTCAGTATTAGCCTTCGCGAAAGAGGCAAATGAAATAGGCAGAGTATTGGCAGATAATGGTTTGAGATTTGTATACCATAATCATGCATTTGAGTTTGCAAAGTTTGATGGCAAAACCATAATGGATATCCTATTAGAAGAAACTGATGAAAACTTTGGCTTTGAAATAGATACATATTGGGTACAGGCTGGTGGGGCTAACCCAGTAGATTGGATCTATAAAGTAGAAGGCAGAATGGATGTAGTTCACTTTAAAGACATGGGCATGAATCATGAAAATAAACAGATGATGACAGAGGTTGGGGAAGGGAATCTCAATTGGGTAGACATAATAAAGGCATGCAACGAGACGGGCGTAAAATGGGCTCCAGTAGAGCAGGATATATGCCAAAGGAATCCCTTCGAAAGCCTGGAGATAAGCCTGAATAATTTGATAGATCTAGGGCTTAAATCATAAATAGACAAGGAGAGATGTATGTGTCAAAATTTATTCTAACTGGGTTTGCAGATGAAATAGATCCAAACCTCAAGACGCAGATGGACGTGCTAGATAAACTTGATATTTCGCATATAGAAATACGGGGTGTCAATGGTAAAAATATTGTAGAACATAGCCTAGAAGAGGTAAAGGATATAAAAAGGCAATTAGATGAGAGAGGCTTTAAAATATCTGCTGTAGGGTCGCCCCTGGGAAAGATTGATATAGATGATGATTTTGAGCCGCATATGGAGCTTTTCAAACACACTTTAGAGATTGCTAAGATCTTAGAGACAAATTATATTAGGCTATTTAGCTTCTATATTCCAGAAGGCGAAAATGCTAAAGACTTCAGAGACGAAGTTTTAAGGCGCCTAGGTGAGTTTATAAAGGAAGCCGAAGGCACAGGCATTACGCTCTTACATGAAAATGAGAAGGGCATATATGGCGACACTCCAGAGCGCTGCTTAGATATAATAGAAACCCTAGATAGTGACATATTTAAGGCAATATTTGATCCGGCAAATTTTGTACAAATAGATGCCGAAACCTATCCCTTGGCCTTTGATCTACTAAAATCGCATATACTCTATATGCACATAAAAGATGCCCGTTATAGCGATCATCAGGTTGTACCGGCAGGTCAGGGCGATGGCAAGATAGAAGAAATTCTATCAGCGCTTTATAATAGAGGATTTGAAGGATTTTTATCCTTAGAACCTCATTTAGCAAATTTCGTAGGTCTTGCTACACTCGAAAAAGAGGATGCAGGAGCAGATTTACCCGATGGGGGCGAAAAGGAGTTTACTGTTGCAACTCATGCTTTAAAAGAAATCATTTCCAGGATAGGGAGGTAAGTTGAGTATATGGATAAAGTCAGGATAGGCATAATCGGTATTGGTAACATGGGTACGGCGCATGCTAGGTATATATTAAATGGAGAGGTAGCTGGTGCTAAATTAGGTGCTGTATGTGATACTGATCCAGAGAGAATAAAATGGGCGAAACAGTTCCTTAGCGATGATGTTAAGATATTTGATAATACAGATGATCTCTTCAAATCTGGTTCTGTAGATGCTATCATGATAGCTACGCCTCACTATGATCATCCAACGATTGCTATAGGGGCCTTTGAACATAACCTGCATGTACTATGCGAAAAACCTGCAGGGGTATATACTAAGCAGGTTAGGGAGATGAATGAGGCAGCAGAAAAGACAGATAGAGTATTTTCCATGATGTATAATCAAAGGACGAATCCTATCTATCAGAAAGTACGCGATCTTGTGCAGTCAGGTGAACTAGGCGAGATTAAGAGGACTATCTGGATCATAACCAATTGGTATAGATCCCAGAGCTATTATGACTCTGGGGGCTGGCGTGCCACTTGGGCAGGTGAGGGTGGTGGAGTATTATTAAACCAAGACCCCCATCAACTGGATCTATGGCAATGGATGACGGGCATGCCTAAGAGAGTGAGAGCCTTTTGTGCATTTGGAAAATATCACGACATAGAAGTAGAAGATGATGTAACCGCCTATGTAGAATATGAAAATGGTGCTACAGGGCTATTTGTGACATCTACCGGTGAGGCCCCTGGAACAAATAGATTTGAAGTCTCGGCAGATAGAGGAAAATTAGTTGTAGAGAGGGATAAGCTCACATTCTGGAGGCTTAGAACTCCAGAGAGGCAATTCAATAGAGAATACAAGGGTGCATTTGGGCAACCAGAGTGCTGGGAATGTGATATACCAATAAGGGGCGTTGAGACAGCTCATAAGGGTATCACACAAAACTGGGTCAACGCTATATTAAAGGGGGAGGAGCTAATAGCCCCCGGAGTAGAGGGAATAAAAGGTCTAGAGATATCCAATGCCATGCATCTTTCTACCTGGATTGACGATTGGGTAGATATACCAGTAGATGAAGAATTATTTTACACAGAACTTAAAAAGCGTATAGATTCATCCACATATGTAAAGACAGAAAAAAGGATAGTATCCGATCTAGATGGCACATATTAATATGATAAACCTTGGGTAGGCATAGCCTACCCAAATTTTATGCATTGATATATAGAAGTTTTATAGAAAT
>JAAZLT010000015.1 GCA_012799205.1 Clostridiales bacterium | reverse complement strand
GTTTGGATTATTATTAGAATAAGGGTAAGAGATTACAAGTAATCAAAAAAAAATAATATATTTATAGTACTCTTTTATGTTAAAGTATATCTCACGAGAGAGTATTTGCAAGGTTTAAATAAAACCATTTTGAGGAGGAATAATCATGAACTCACTTGAGAGAGTTTCACTAACATTAAAACATAAAGAAGCCGACCGTATACCAGTATATCCACTTATAAATAGTATTTCTCGTAACTATACTAATACTGACTATGCCACATGGTCTACAGATACCGAACTATGTGCAAAGTCTATTATAAAAGCTACCAAGACTTTAGATCTAGACATTATCTGCTCCCTCGTAGATCTATCAGTAGAGGCAGCAGATTTCGGGCAAGATATAATATATCCAAAAAATGCGGCAGCCCATCCTAACCACAATAATAGGCTCATCAATTCCATTGAGGATTACAAAAAGATAGAGCCGATCAATCCGAGAAATACACCTAGAATGGGTGAACATATAAGGTTATGTGAGCTTTTGGTAGAAGCCATGGGTAAAGAAAAGCCTATTATAGCCTTTGTATTTGCACCCTTGGGTGTATTGAGTATGCTACGTGGTCAAGAGAAAATGTTTATGGACGCATTGGATGATGCAGATGCATTACACGTGGCTTTAGAAATTATTACAGATACTCTTATGGAATATGTAACCGCCCTTATGGAAACGGGCGTGCATGCTATAATGTTCGACACGCTCTATGCATCCCAGTCTATAATGAGTAAACAGATGTGGAATGATCTAGAAGGCCCTTATGTAGAGAGGCTCGCAAATCATATCCACGATAGTGGATGCATGGTTATGCTTCATAACTGTGGAAGCGGTGCATATTTTGATGTGCAAATCGAAAGAATGAGGCCCCAAGCAATATCCTTTTTGCATCTATCTGATGATTGCAATTCCTTTAGTGAACTTAAAGAAAAATATGGCGAAGTTACTACCCTAATAGGACATATCAATCCTAGCCTTATACTATCTGCTACGCCAGATGAAATAAAGGCTGAATCTAAAAAGCAAATTGACACATTTAAAGAGGGGGGTGGCTTTATACTTGCTACGGGCTGTGAATATCCTGCTAATGCAAGCGATGCAAATGCTAAAGCTATGGTTGAGGTAGCTAAAACTTACGGCAAATATTAGCTTTAATTGAAAAGCAAATGACTATTAGCATTATCCTTATTAGATATATGAGTACAGAGCAAAGCGGGCAATACCTATATTGCCCGCTTTGTGGTCCTATCATGACGGTAAAATATCTTTGCTTTCTTTATTATTTTATCCCTAATAATTAATATTTTGAAAATAGTTATTATTTGTATAAGTATACTAAATTAGTATGTCATATGCTCTACGGCCATATGTGTATATTTGTTAAATAGCTCCAGATATATTCTATAATTATCTAATGACACCTCAGGAGGCGTTTGATGATCCACAGAGGGTATGTAGCCGCCAGATTTCATAACCGGAAATAGCCTTTCAAATTCTCTCTCCATAGCCTCTCTACCTTTTGACATTACCATTTTATCATATCCGCCCATCATCAGGAGGGTCGGGTAGTCCTCACGCAATTTAACTATATCTACTCCCGCCTGCTTTTCCAATGGGAATACTCCCTCTATACCGGCTTCTAACAGCCATGGAATCATATTCGTCACGTCTCCATCACTATCTACAAATATTTTAATGCCCCTTTCTTTTATATATGGATTGACCTTTTGATAGTATGGAACAAGAAATTCTTTGAATAGATCATAAGATAGCATAGGTCCATGGTTATATGACATATCCTCTGCAAACCCTACCATATCCGGTACTAATATTTCGCTTAATTCCTCAATCATCCTAATATTAAAATCTGATAATTCCTCATTTATTTTATGCATAAGCTCTGGGTAGTCATAAAATGCATATAGATGATTTTCTATGCCAAATAATGTACGGGGAAACCAAAAGAACCCATCGAGCCAAAGCCTTATAATAATCTTCCCATCATCGTGTCTTTCTTTAAGCTCCATCGCCCTTTTCTTTGCATTTTCTATTATATCATCTGTAAATAAAAATTCTCTTATATACTGATAATCCTCTTCATCTTCCATGATAGATCCACCATGAGTCGATGGCTTTGGACATCTTCTAGATTTGCCTCCACCATATATAAGAAATTTAGGATCCAACCGAAAATAGTTTACACAATCCTCCTGTGACATATCTTTTGGCAACCCCTCTTTACTCCATCTAGCGGTGGTCTCTCCCCACCATGGTGCCCATTCAATCATTGGCAATCTATCATCTGGTTTTTCAAAATTTAATGTTCTTAGAAATCTCTCCCTTATAGCCATTATTTTACTCCTTTATTGTATAAATTACTGTTATATGTCTGCATTCTTCATTAAAATTTTAACTCACTTCGTACCAGCTTTATAGCCCTCTTCGCATCATCCATATCTGTAGCACTATACCATATTATAGTCTTTTTATTCTTTAGAAAATCTAGATTTTCTATTATTTCATCATAGGTAAGCTGTACTACTACAACCTTATCTTCTAATTCCTTTTCAAGATCCTTATATATTTCTATGGCCCTTGGTCTATTTGGATCACTTGATATCTCCATTACATTAATCTTATCCATTTCTGCAATTACGGGTATATTATGTTTTCCTAACGCATGTGTATGCATAAAGGCATGATCGTATTCAGACACTAGTTTTTGGGTATAGGGTAGCCCAAATTCCCTATAGATATCTGGTGAACACATTGTACTGGCATCCTCCGATAGTTGGCCTATAGAATTACCCGGCAACCATATATCAAAGCCTGTAATAACTCCTCCGTACAATTGCCCAACTGTTTTCTTTTGATGCTCTAATGTCCATTTGACCGCATCTGTGCAAAATTCCATTAGCCTATGCACTTCATCCGGGTATTCATAAAAGTCCACAAACAATTCATTTCCTCTTACTGCATTGGCTATATCCATTGGTCCGTCGGCACCCCTAAGCTTCACAGCATAGCGGCCTTCAGACCTTTCTAAGAGATATTGTTGTCCATCTAATACCATACGAATCCATGGGTTATCTTCCCTTAACTCCAGTTTTCCAAAATCATCCCAATCTTTAATAACGGGATGGTGATAGCTGGTTTCTTTTGTAAATTCAACTTCACCGCCTACAAAGGCACTATGTTCTGCAATACCAAACCAGGGATGTATAGATGGAATTAGGTCATCTCCCAAGTATCCTCTCTTATCCCAATAGCTGAGGAATCTCTCTAATCGTGCATCTAGATATTCGTATAGGTCATTTGGGAAATCCCATTCATTCATCGCCTTCAGCTTAGGTGGCTGTATTGATTGGATGTTCCTTACTTGTATTAGGGCAATACCTGTATCACTAGATTCATAGAATCTATTTGTACGTTCAATAATTTCTTGTGCATTTGTATTATTTTGCATTCTACTTTTCTCCTTATTTAATATTCATATTTTACTTTATAATCATTTTCAAGCTCTAAAATGGTATTTACCAGATCGGAGTTTGATTTTAAAGTTCTCTTTTCCATCTTCTACTTCTATAGTAGATAGGGAATTAATATCTTTCCCACCTTCTTGTATAGTATCCCTATAGTGGTTTGGTATATATAAAGTAGCATATGCCCCTACCGGAATAGATATATCTATACCTACAGAGCCATCTTCATTTTCCCAATTACATACAACTTTTCCATGCATTGAATCATGTTCGCATTTTACAAAAGAAAGCCCACAATCTATGGCAGGCCGCAGTATAATATGCCTAAACCCAGGATCATTTTCATCTGGAGATATTCCCCCTACAAACTTATACATAAATGCTGATACATCCGAAAACATTTGATGATTATGCGATCCTCCACCATTCCAACATTCCCAAAGAGTAGTTGCACCTAAGTCCATCCAATGCTTATAGCTAGGGTATGTCTCCTGGGTAATCATCTTAAGGCCTATCTCTGTCTTACCCATCTCACCTAATATATTCATCACATATTTAGAGCCTAGAACCCCAAAGTCAAGATGCCAATCCTTTTCTTCAATTTGTTTTATAAGTAATTCTAGTAGGGCCTCTCTTTCATCCTCCTCTGCTAGCCCCTGATATAACATACATGCGGTGGATGTTTGACAATCTCCTGCTACTTTCATATTTTCTTTGTCGAAGAATGTATCCCTAAATGCCCTCTTTATTTTTTCAGCTAAACCTCTATATTTCTCAGCATCTTCTTTCTTATCTAATATCTGAGCCATCTTAGATATAGTCTTCGCCGCATCATAAAAGTAAGCTGTATCTGTTAGGGGTGTTGGAGCCTTAAATGATCCCATATTGACACCTAGGGCAGGACCATCGAAGGGTGCACACCAATCCCCAATACCGTAATTGACTATATAATTATCTGACATCTCGTTCATAAAATCACAGTGCCTTTTTATATTCTCATACATCTCTTTGAGGATATTTGTATCACCACAATATTTATAAATATACCATGGAATTACGGTCAATGCACTAGACCAATCAGGTCCATTACCCCAGTTATATCCCCAACCAGTTGAGGGTACCACACAAGGTATTGACCCATTAGCTCTTTGAGAATCCTTAATATCCCCCATCCATTTATAATATGCTGGTATAGACTCAAAATTTATAATTGTCTGCTCGGCAGATATAGCAGCATCCCCTGTCCACGCATTCTTTTCCCTATGAGGGCAATCCGTAGGTATACCATGAAAATTTGAAACTGTGGACCAATGGCACATATTGTGTATTTTATTTAGAGTCTCATCGGAACTTTCAAAATGCCCACGTCTTTTAAAGTCTGTATGCATAACTAATGCAGAAACAATATCTAATTCTGGCTCATAATCTATACCTGATATCTCCACATATTGAAATCCATGGTATACAAATATAGGATTCCATTCTTCCACATCATCGCTCTTTTTTATATATTTATCAGTTTGAAACTCTCCGCTTTTTATAAAATTCCCAATATGACTTTGATCTAAACTCATATTATCCTTTTTAAGTAAATCAGAGTACCTAATTGTTATCTCTGTTCCCTCTTCACCCCTTACCTTTATCCTAGCCACTCCAGCTAAATTCTGACCCATATCAAATATCCATGATCCAGATGGTGTTTCCCATTTTCTTATGGCGTCAATCTTTTGAGTAATCCTTATAGGTTCTAGTTCAAAAGCTTTGAGTTTGCCGCCAGGGGATCGTATTACCTTTGTACCTTTCCAGTCAGCATCATCATATTCAGGAAGATTCCAACCTGGAATCTCTAATCGTGCATCATAGTATTCTCCATTTCTAATACCGTTAAATATAATAGGGCTCTTTGCTGATTTCCATGTAGGATCCGTCTTTATAACCTTTTTTCTTCCATCAAATAGCTCTATATGAAGCTCTGCAATAACTTTAGGCCAGTGTCTCCATGATGCCTGCCGAGTATTCCATGGATCCTCAGCAAAACAATTATACCAGCCATTACCTAAAATAACCCCTAGAGCATTTTTCCCACTTTTCACCAATTCAGTAACATCATAGGTAAGGTAAAGCACTGTCATATCATATCTAGTAAATGCCGTGGATAATACATCATCAGATGGCTTCACACCATTTACATATGCTTCAAAATAGCCTAATCCACATATATATAATCTGGCCTTTGATATAGCGGCATCTATATCAAAGCTAGTACGTAACAAAGGAGCCCTATAAGCAGAGTCTTCTTTCTTTATATAATCTGCAGTAATCCAATTGCCCACCCATCTCTCGTCTAATTTCCCCGTTTCAAAATACCTTATCTCACTCTCATGGGCTTTGTTATCCATATCATATACAATAACTCTCCACCAATACCTGGTCCGGGGTAGTAGCGGCTTTCCCTCATATACTACATGAGCATTAGTAGGCTCTAGGATCTTCCCACTATCCCATATATCGTATTGCTCCTTATCAAAATTTGTCTTCTCACTAGCTACTAATAGCCTAT
This sequence comes from Clostridiales bacterium, assembly GCA_012799205.1. Classification (GTDB taxonomy): domain Bacteria; phylum Bacillota; class Clostridia; order Caldicoprobacterales; family Xylanivirgaceae; genus JAAZLT01. The sequence continues at coordinate 10,158 of JAAZLT010000015.1, read as the reverse complement.
ACGCTGTTTGTTGTTGTCCCTGTATTGTTGAGTATAATTCCCATGAAAATCTAGGTAAACTATCAATTCCTAAAGGATTTTTAAGATAGTTACACCTAAGGTTAGTAATTTCCAGTTTTACCGACATTCTATTCCCTCCGTATAATCCTAAAATCTTATATTAATTGACGATATTCATTTGGTGAAACCCCATAGTTTTTCTTAAACAATCTTGTAAAATAGCCTACATCTTTATAATGTAGTGCATCAGATATTTCATATATCATTTTATTGCTACTGCGTAACAGTAATTTGGCCTCCTGCATTTTAAGTTTAGTGGTATATTCTATAAAAGATTCCCCCACCTCTTGTTTGAAAATCCTACTTAAATAATTAGGATGAATCCCGATATTATCAGCTACCTTAACCAAGGAAATATTATTATATATATTCTCATTAATATAAGCTTTTGCCTGCCCCACTAGAAAGCTATTTTGGCTCTTTGCCTCTTTTTCTGATTGCTGCATAAGCCCCTCTAAATATTTTAATAAAAACTCCTTAATACCATCTACAGTTTGGCATCTAGATAGGCTTGAATAAAAATCATTTTCTCCGCCAAATAATTCAGCCATTTTTATCTCGAAAGAAAATGAGATCTTTGTGAAATAAAATGTTAGCATGAATATTAGCTGATTTTTTTCTTGTATATTTCCCTTGATAGCCTTTTCGAAGGATAATATTATATCATCTAATATTTCATAGACAGTATCCCTATCCTGCGATCTTAAAGCATATAAAATATCATGCTCATTGTTTCTTAGAATTGTTTCAAAACTTTCCACTCCTATATTTCCCTTTATATTTGCAGATACTTTACTAGCATGAATTACTACATTCTTGCCAGATATTACTCTGTATTCCAGGGCATCCATTGCTTCCCTATAGGAAATTGGGGTCTGCATTAAGTTGCTACATTGGTTGCCTATACCTATGGTCACCTCTATCCCTAGTTCAGTATTAGCCCATTCTCTAATAATTTCAAAATATTTAACGAACAGATCAGTTTCTAACTCCTCCCCTGACGTTAGAAAGCCTATGCTATCATCGAGACTAAATGCGTGACAAGATAAAAAATTATCTAGCATAGACTCTACTTTTTTCATTACAGCTGCTTTATACCAACTCTCATTCCCTAAGGGATCATTGTTGGCCCTTTTTGGCATGTCAATTTGCATCATTACAACACAATAAAATGGTCCGTCTAAGTCTAACCCAAGATAATCGTAGGTTTCCTTTATCTCTTTTATATCCGAGATTTGACCCCTTACTATTTTCTGCAAAAAGTTTTCCCTTATAATGGCCATGTTTTCATCGACTTTTTTTTGGATGTTTTGATCTGCCTTGAGTTTTTTTAAGCTATCCTCTATCTCTTGCTTGGCTTTTAGAACATGAGATAATAGCTTATCTGAATCTATAGGTTTTAGAAGGTAGCAAAATGTTTTTAACGAGATAGCAGTCCTAGCATATTCAAAATCCCTATAACCACTAATTAAGATAACCTTAATATTTGTATATTTTTTATTAATAACTTCTAGGAGCTCTAAACCATCCATATCTGGCATTCTTATGTCTGTAATTACAACTCTAGGCATATATTTATCAATAAGAGCCAACGCCTCAAGTCCACTTGAAGCTGTAGCACAAACTCGGATACCATAACGCTCCCACGGTATACTCTCCTTAATCCCCTTACGTATTTGCGGCTCATCGTCTACAATCAAAAGATCAAGCAAGGTTACCCCTCCTCAAAATTACTGTCTTGTCTATCTATTTGATGAATGATTGGCATTGTAATAGAAACGCAAGTTCCCTTGTCTTTTTCACTCTCTATATCAATACCGTATTCTTCTCCAAATCTAAGTTTTAGACGTCTTTGTATATTTTTAAGACCAGATTCGCTTATAATCTTTTCACTTTGTATCATAGCTTTGACCAGCTTCACTTTTTCATTATTCATTCCATGCCCATTGTCCTCTATGGTAAAGTGAATTTTGTCATGGTTTTTGACAGCTTTTATGAGAATAAACGCCTCTCTTTCCAGGCCATCGATTCCATGTTCCACAGCGTTTTCGACTACTGTCTGTATTACAAGGTTTAAAATATAATACTCCCTTATCTCTTTGTCAATTTGTATTTCATAACTAAAGGCATCGCCATATCTTATCTTTTGTATATCAAGATAGCACCTCATACCTATAATCATATCTTCAATCCTAATGAATTCCCTGCCCTTGTTAAAGGTAATCCTATACATTTCTGATAGTGCAATTACAATATTAGATATTTCCTTTATATTATTTACACTGGCTATCCAATTTATGGTATCTAAAGTGTTATAAAGAAAGTGTGGATTAATTTGTTGCTGTAGAATTTTCAATTCCATATTCTTTTTTATAAGCTTTTCCTGGTAAAGTTGCTTAATAAGTTTCTCAATTTGGGCCACCATCTGGTTATAGCTAAAATATAGGGAGCCAAACTCATCCTTTCTCTCTTCGCTAATAGCGTGAGAGAAGTTCCCCTGCCCCGCCTTACTCATATAATATACTAACTTTGATATAGGAGTATCTACATACTCAATAATTATTTTAATACCTAGATTAATAAATACTATGGCGATTAAAAATATAATTGTTATGAAGAATATCTGCATATTCCTTTGCTCTGATAAGAATTCCTTCTCTGGAATTATTACTACCATTCCACTACCGCCAACACCATTTTCTTTATATAATACCTGGTAGTATTCTCTATCCCTAATTCTCATGACTTCTTTCTTCCTGAGCTTATCAATATCAACCATAATATAATCGTCTAAATGCTTGCCAAGGCTACGTTTATCATCAGCAGACATAATAATATTATTTTCATCAATTAGATAGACAGAAGTACTTGGAGTAATCTTCATTGTCTTAAATAAGTTTGAAATATCTCTTTCTAGAAAATTTACACTGACATAGACAGGCGAAGAGATATCTCTATTTACAAGATCGGCCCTGGATACAAATGATATTAAATTACTTTCGCTAAAGTCTTCATCATACCAATGTGCAATCCATTTCTGTGGCAAATCAAGTTCAAAAATTGTTTCAAGCCAAGCAGAATCCTTTATATAGTTATAAGAGTAGATACCCTGCTTGGAGTTCACCATATATCCTACCTTATCTATATAGATATATATAGATTCTATATCTGAATCTAATTCAAGCTGATATAGGGAAGACCTGTATAGGTCTCGTATAAATTTATAAAAGTCATAATATCCCCTTGTATCTATTCCCTCATAATTTGATAGACCCTGCAAATTAGAATCTACGCTAAATGCAAATGCTACATTCTTTGCTTTATTAAACAATAATGATAGATGATGATCTACTTGGTCGGCAATAAGTTCTGCAGATTTGTTTGTCTTGTTCTTTATAATATGCATAGCAAAAATGTTGTTAGCTATAATAGATACAACAATAAATACGAAACATATCAATATTGCAAAAAACATCTTAGATTTTAAACTATATACATTAAATTTATTTTTCAGCCAATCCCAAGTCATATAAACCACCCCATACTAGTCGCCTATCAAATAAAATATCATATTGCAGTCTTGATAAACTTTGCCCTTTTATTTCACTATGAACACCCCTTAAAGATTTGCCATGTCTATTATGGCTATTATCTATGATAACTGCCCTAATACAGTTAGGATTCATCATTCGAATTGGGGTATACCTGCAAAACTAAACATATATATCATAATACCTTTTTGAGATTAGGTCAACATGGTAGTAATTTGGGGGCAGTACTTCTATATATAGTTGTTTAATCTATAATTAATTCATAAACAGACAGTATATGAATATTCACATACTGTCTGTTTATAGGTTGTATCATATTATATATGAAATGTTTTAATATTCCATATTTGACTCAACACCAAGATCTGCGTTCGCTGCATCAAGAATGTCTTGAGCACCTATTGATTGCATCTGCTGTCTATAATTTTCAATTGCATCTTCTGGTGTTAGTTCGCCTGTAATTGCCTTAACAATCGCCTCTTCAAACAATGCATTAATATCAGCGGATAATGTGCTATATGTCTCACTATAGGGCGTCTTAAGGTTTTCTGGCAAGAAATAAACTAAGCCACTATCTAGAGCATTATCAATACTCTCTTGTTTAGCAAAATATTTATCACTGTTTTCCTGTGTTTTTTCTGGATCATCCTGAAATACTAATGGATACTCTATACGGCTTAGCCCAGGAATGACATCCTCTACTATTCCAGGCTTTGGAGCAAATCCATCATCATACTTCAACCTGGTAACTTCTTTGCCATCAAATTCTATACATTGCCCAATAGCACCCCATTGCCCCTGTATATGTCCTACAGGATCGCCAAAGAATATGTTCACAAATGCGTTGATCATCTCTTTTGCTTGTGGAGTATCATGTATTAACGCATAAGGTGCTGCCGCAGAACCAATTTGATTTAAGTTTTTATCGATATTTCCCTTAAGTCCCATAATAATACCGTATTCAGCTTCAGGCACATTCTTTTTGGTTCCAGTTGGGAAGGACGATGCTGCATGATTATACCAGTAAAATGTTGTCCCGCATCTTCCGGAAAGCATTCTATCTTGCATGCCTGTTCCGCCTATAGTAAATAGTTCTTCATCTAAATAGCCTTCCTTATACATATCTGCTAGATAGGTTAATGCCTCAACCATGCCTGGCTTCAACATTGAATCTTCCCATACACCGGTATTTGGATTCCATGCTATACCGTTGCCGCCTACATGATCTAATCTTGCATCAAAGGCTTGGAATATATCCTGCATATTCCATGTACCGGAGGTAGTCATACCCCATGTGTCATCTTTTCCAGTATTATTAGGATCATCTAATGTAAATGCCTTTACTACATCATAAAGCTCATCTACAGTTTCAGGCATATCTAAACCTAGATTGTCTAACCAGTCTGTTCTAATAGCTCTTGCAAAAAGATCTGGTTGCGGTAATCCTGCAGCAATTCCTAGGATCTTTCCATCTATTTTATACATATTTGTAAACTCTTCTGGAAGTGAATTCCACACTTCGTTATCCTCTAAATACTCTGTAAGGTCTTCTATAGCGCCATCCTCATACATCTTTATGGCTTGATCTGGTGTAAATAGCTGTACTATACCCTTCAAATCGCCAGAAGTTATACCAAGATTGATCTTTTCGGTATAGTTACTTCTAGGCGGGAAGTTCATGTAACTTAATACCAAATTGTTCTTCCATGGACTCAGCCCAGCTTTCTTTTAAATCTGGGTTATCAGATGCATCCCCAAAATAATATGTTTTGGTGATTATAATTTCGTCAGGTTTATCTAACTCCTCAGCTTCACCTTCCCCTTCGTCTGCATCTTTCTTGTCCTCATCTTCTCTTTCATCATCTTTTTTCTCTTCATCTTCCTTGCCTACAACATCTTTACCGCTACCATCCTCGCTAGGATCTTTCTTAGTGCATCCTGCAAATAGTGATAGTAGCAACATTAAGCTTAACAAAATGCATAATATTCTATGCTTTTTCATAATGTTTCCTCCCTTTTAGGTTATCTTTATTGCTAAAAATTAATTTCTTTTTAGTTGAAAACTTTGAAATAGTAATCTAGCCTTTTATAGAACCTACCATAAGCCCAGTTACAAAATATTTCTGTAAGAATGGATATACTATGATGATAGGTATTAATGAAATAATCATAATGGCAGATGACAAGCCCTCTTGTGTCAGATTAGCTAGTAGTAGATCTTCGCCACTGTCCATTGCCATCTTTTCAAATTGTTTTTGTAAATCCTGTTGCACGGCTATCATCTCTCTGAGTTTGACTGTAAATGTATATTTACTTGGATCGTTTATATATATAACAGCTGAAAAAAATGTATTCCAAAATCCTACCCCGGTAAACAGTCCTATAGCTGCCAGCACCGGTGTTGCTAAGGGTAGTATCACTTTAGTAAATACAGTAAATTCCTCTGCGCCGTCTATTCTTGCAGATTCAATTAAACTACTTGGAATAGACCAATAATAGTTTCGGATTAAAATCATATTCCAACCACTTGCTAATGCCGGTATGATTAAAGCCGCTAACGAATCCATTAAACCTAATTCTCTTATAAGTAAATAGCTAGGTATAAGACCCCCGCTAAAGAGCATCGGAATTACTACTAGATAATATACAAAGAAATTAACACCTTTTAGGTCCCTCTTAGAGAGTGTATATGCCCCCATAGCATTTACAAACAATGATAAAACCGTACCTACAACAGTTATAAATACAGAATTTAAGAAGGGTCGCCATATGGACTTATCCTGAAGTACCATTTTGTAAAACATAGTAGATGGCTCTTGCGGGATAAGCGATATACTAAGTTCTCCGAAACCTCCCGTCTCAAAAGAGATTTTGAGAACATATAAAACGGGCACTAGCATAGCTATAGTAAATAAACAGAAAAATATTATATTAAAAACATTGAAAATCTTTTCTCCCCTGGTTCGCTTTAAGAGCATTCCATATCCCTACCTTCCATAAAATATATCATAAAATACTTCTCCCATCTTCAGTCATGTGCTTACTTATAATGTTAGTAATTATAATAAGTACTAAAGATATGCTTGATTTAAATAATCCAATAGCTGTAGATAAAGAATATCTCGCCTTGATTAGACCTACATTATAAGTATAGGTTCCCAGGGTCTCCGCTGTTTCCGCAATCATTGGATTCTTGAGAACATACATTGGCGTGAATAAGCCTGCCATAGCACTAGAAAATGATAAGACAAATTTAATCAATATGGTAGGCTTAATTCCTGGCAATGTTATATGAATAGTTTGCTGCCATCTATTAGCACCGTCAATTACAGTGGCCTCATAGAGCTCAGGGTCTACTCCTGCCAATGCTGCGAGATATATAATAGATCCATACCCTACACCCTTCCAAATTCTCATAAGGGTAAATAGCCAAGGAAATAGTTTAGGCTTTGATAAAAAATAAATAGGCTCCCCACCAAATAGCCTAATAACACTATTCACATATCCAGTAGAAGGTGAAAGCAAGGATATAAACATACCCCCTATTACAACCCAGGATATAAAATTGGGTAATGTACTAATAGTCTGTACAGTTTTCTTAAAACTTTTTATTCTCAGCTCATTTAAAAGTAAAGCAAAAATAATGGGAGCTGGAAAACCAAATATATAGTTCAGTATTGTAAATCTCCATGTGTTTTTAAAAGCCTTCCAAAAGAACGTCAGGTTAAATGCATACCTGAAATTATCCCAACCGACCCATCCTCTAAATCCACCTACTCTATAGTCTGCAAAGGCTATAGCGATGCCTGGCAGGGGAATATAATGAAAGACCAAATATAAGAGTAGGGCAGGAGCAATCATTAAATAAAGTGCTATTTCCCTTTTGGTCAATCTGCTTTTCTGTGCATTGATGTTTTTGTTGGCTCTTAATTGTGCTCTGCTAACTTGTTTACTCATATTACACCATCTTTCTCTGTGAAATATCAACCGTCTTATCTTCAATGATCTTCTAAATACGTGCGTCAAAAAATAACTCTATTAATACTTATAAAACCAATAGAATGGATCCATATACTATATATCTTAAGTATCTTGATTTTAAAACTGTTTTTGACGTTCCAATCATTTTGTAATGTTATAGTAACACGACATTGCACATCTCTACAATATGAGTAAATTAATATTTATTGTGTTTTCTTAACATCTTTCCTGGGTTTACACTTTTTATATGAAATATTTACTATTATCTTATACTCAAATAATATTCGATGTGCAAGACTCTCCGATAATACAAACTAAGCTAGAATGATTTTCTAATTTAGTTTGTATTATCGGAGATAATATGATATAGGTCGTGAATTTTATATAGTAATCCTGCAGATAGAAAAATTCACCTAATCATTTGAAATAATATGCACGGTTTTCTCGAGATTGGTAAAATCAGTCATATATACTGTAAAATCATATGGGCTTTTTATATCGCTTCCCCGCATTTTGGCTGCATATGCATGCTTGCCAAATCCAGGCCCTACGCTTATACTATCTAGATCTTTTCTCACTTTTATATATCCATCTTTTAATATCAAATCATCACCTGGTTTGGCCTTAAATGTAAACATATCATTTTCTACCCAAGTATTTGGCGTAAAACCAAATTCTAATTTTATAGGAACCCTATCGCAACCATCTGTTACTATACTTAGTTCTAGGCCTTTATCTATCTCTTTTATACACACTTGAAAGTTAAGGGTAAGCTCATTTGTCAAATCCCGTAAACTATGATCCATCTCATGCCAATTTGATGATTCAGGTGCCTCTTCAAATGGCATTCTATAGAAACCGTGGGCGCTATATTGCAGCTTATATCCATCTTTAATTTTCTCTATGGTATGGGCTTTAAATTGACCCCTTGCAAAGAAGGAGGCACAGAGCTTCACATAGCATTGTACATTACTATTTCTAAAAAATAAAAAAGAACTATTATCTTTTAGAATTGTATAAGACCATTCATCTTTCCTAGCCCGTACAATGCCGGAGTCTTTATAATACTTGTGGTAACTGGTAGGAATCGGTAATAGCTCTATTTCAAAATCTTTAAGCTCGGGTCTTAACATAAATAGACATAATTTATTAGGTACATTTGATCTTTGTTCTTGACTATTTAAGAAAATTTCATTAGCCATATTTGCATATACGCCATCATTAAAATGATATGCCATTTTGAGATATAAGTCATAGTAGCGTGTAGGATAAAATTTGTAACCATCTACCCCTTCACCCTTGTCCTGGCGTACAGAGTTATGAGTAAATACAGTGCCATCCGATTCTATATACGTCAGCATCATATCCAAATTTCGTTTAACATGGGCTAAAAGCTCTGGTTTATCTAGTTCTTCAGCTAAGATGATTAATGCTTCATTGTTTACAGCATTATAAATGCCCGTGGATCTCTCAGTATATTCTCCTTCTTCATCACAGTCAATGCCTTCGCTTAGATATCTTTCTGCCATTTCTCTAAAGGATGCCTCTTTAGTTATATTATGGGCTAACATTAAGGCAGAAGCCACAACCCATCTATGATTTGGCGTGTGAAATCCTCCATTTTTCATGCCTTCCCCTGCCCTTTTTATAATCTCAAAGAGTTTGTTCTTTGCCTCCTCTATTTTGACGCCATTAGCACACTGTTCCATTACCCTATATACTTCGGCAATCCTTTGCACTATAAAGCCTGTATCTGGCGAGGAATGAAAATTAGTTATTAATAAGTCAAAAGTCCCATCCGCTCTTTGGATTTTTCCTAGATATCCTAATATAGCAAGTATCTTTTCATATATAACCTCATCTTTATAATACTTTGAATCTTTATTTAGGTACAGAGGTACAATTGACGATAAGACCCCAACGCCCCCTCCAGGATTTACTATTCCATCTCCTTGGCTGATAAAGCCACCATAGTGGAAAGAATCCTTATCCTCTACCATGCTCTTGAGCATAGAATCTACACGACATTCCACATCTTCCAAAATTACATTATAATGCCCTTTCATCCTAATAAAACACCTCTTCATATTTTATACTCTTCTTATAAATATATTAGACCTAGATCTAGTTTGTTGAATGATATATCAACACTATCAATCGTACTAAAATCCCGGTCTAATCTTGGATGTTTCTCATCCAAGTACCGGGATTTATAAGTCTTTATATCACTATATAGCCTATATCGCACTAACACAATTACACAAACTTAATATTTATATGATTTTCTTAACATATTAAAATGCCATCCTACGCCACCCCTTTTGTTTCCCATCAATAGGTGGCAGCCCCAAGATCTCCCTCCCTGTATTTACATAATATCTATAATTTTCTAAAGGAGTCCCATTGGGTATTCTATGATCTAGACCAAATACGGTCCCTCCTTCAAGCATTATTGGCTGCATCTTATACTCTAGCTCCTTAAGTATGGCTTCTTTATCCTGTCTTAGCACATGCTTATCTATTCCGCCCTTAAATGCAACTCTTTTTCCATATTTCTTTCTAGATT
>JAAZLT010000138.1 GCA_012799205.1 Clostridiales bacterium | reverse complement strand
TCCGGTCTCTTCATAAAGCTCTCTTCTTGCTGCTTTTTCTATCGTTTCACCTTCTTCTACTCCACCGCTAACTCCTTGCCACCACATACTATTGTCAGATCTTTGAAATATAGCAAATTTATATTGCCTGTCTTGCTTGTGGTATAGATATATATGTACTTGTATTGGAAGTCTTGCCATATAATTTCACTCCTCTAGATAAATTATAACGGTGAAACATGCAAATTTCAATTATTTGTGAAGGATTGTTAATTATATAATAGCCATCGAAAAAAAGTGTCAACTTTGACCTTTTTGCATACTATGTATTAGATTTATTCAAATAGTAAAGCGAAAGGCTGTGAAATTATGGGTAAAAATAATAAAAAGGGACCTCTAAATGATAATATGAAAGATGAACAGCTAAATGCATTTAAAAGGCAAAATACTGGTCCTGGAAAGAAGTTAACCAATGACTCGGGATTTAAAGTTTCAAACGATCGCTGGAGCCTGAGGGCAGGAAAACGTGGGCCGCTACTTTTTCAGGATTCTACCTTTTATAGAAAACAATCCCGTTTTAATCGGGAGAGAATACCAGAGAAAGTAGTGCATGCTAGAGGCTTTGGCCTTTACGGAGAATTTGAGCTACATAGAAGTATGAGTGACTATACTACAGCTCATTTTCTACAAAAACCTGGGACTAAGACACCGGTATTTACCAGGTTCTCCAACTTTATAGGTAGCAAAGGCTCTAAGGATACAGCTATAGATATACGAGGCTTTGCAGTAAAATTTTATACACAAGAGGGGAATTATGATATGCTTTCATTACAATTTCCCGTGTTTTTACTCGCAGATGCTATGAAATTTATGGATATGGTTCATGCGGTAAAGCCAAATCCCATTACAGATGTGCCTCAAGCCAGTGCCGCACATGATACATTTTGGGATTATATAGCCAATAACCAAGAATCTGCTCATATGATCATGTGGCTCATGTCGCTTAGAGGACGGCCTAGGAGCTGGCGCATGATAGAAGGATGGCCTATAAATACATTTAGATTTATAAATGCCCAGGGTCAGTCCACATTTGTAAGATTTGTATGGAAGCCAAAACTTGGCGTTCATTCACTACTTCTAGATGAAGCTAATATAATAGGTGGCGTAGATCCAGATTTCCATCGCCACGATATCATAGAGGCGGTGGAAAAATGTGCATACCCTGAATATGATCTTGGTGTACAATTAATTGCCGAGGAAGATGAGTTTAAATACGATTTTGACGTGCTAGATGCCACAAAGTTGTGGCCTGAAGAAGAAGTACCAGTTGAAATAATAGGGAAGCTTACCCTAAATAAATTAGTTGACAATTTCTTTGCTGAGGAAGAACAATCCTCTTTTGATCCAGCTACTCTTGTGCCTGGAATCGGTGTGACAGATGATCCTGTATTGCAAGGAAGACTCTTTGCCTACAGAGATACAGACTATCACAGGCTTGGCACAGGTAATATAAATGAAATTCCAGTAAATAGACCTATCTCCGAGATTAATACTAATCAGCGCGATGGCTATTCGAAATATATAATAGATGTGGATCTTGTAGCCTATCATGAAAACTCTTTAGCTGATAATACACCATCGGAGACTCCTCCAGAGGAAGGCGGATATGCACATTATCCAGAAAAGGTTGAAGGGCACGTGACAAGAGATAGACCCGGTGAATCATTTTATGATTATTTTTCACAGGCCAGACTTTTCTATAATAGCTTAGCCCCTTTTGAAAAGAAAGATCTTATAGAGACTTTCATCTATCATTTGCAACAAGTCCAAAGCAAATCCGTAAGACAGCAAAATGTTGAGATGTGGGCAAATGTAGATAGAGAGATGGCATGTATAATAGCCGATAATATAGATGTTGATCGTCCAAAGGGCACACATGTACCTATAGAAGGCTCATCTCCGGCCCTAAGTATGGCCAACACTCCACACTATGCCTATACCCAAAAGGTGGGAGTGTTAATTGGCAATGACTTTGATGGCAGGGAGGTTATGCATGTTTTAAATTCTCTAAAGAAAAATGGAGTATTTATAGATATAATTAGTCAAAAGCTTGGTACTGTCAGGGGAGCAGATGGCACTATTTTGGAAGTAGATGCCACATTTGAAACTAAATCTTCCGTATTATATGATTCATTGTATATCGTAGGCGGCAGAGTAGGAAATCAACGCAAGTTTAATAGACATGTTGAGAATTTTTATAGAGAGGCATATTGGAATTTAAGACCCATAGGTATTGCAACAACTGGGCAGCAGTATGTTGAACTATCAGAAGGCAATAATTTTGAAGGCGTAATATTTGCCACAAATAATCCATGCTTTATAGATGAGTTTATAAATGCCATAGCTACGCAGCGTTTTTGGAATAGGACTTAATAGCCAAATCAAGTACCACAAAATGTCTTATAGGGGCAGGTAGACGGTGGGGGCAATATAGAATATTCATCTTGATCTTTAGTGTATGCATAAGGGTCTGAAAGAATATTCAACAGTCTTTCCATGACACTATAATCTCCTTCGTCTACCGCGGCCTCCAAAGCATCTTCAACCCTGTGATTTCTAGGTATGACAGCAGGATTATTCTTTTTCATAAGTCTCATCGATTCTTCTGGGGTTTGTTCTTGCCTACTTAGCCTCATCCTCCATTTATCATGCCATTTATCAAACTCTGTAGATATAAATAATTCTATATTCGTAAACTGTCCCATGGTTAGAGCTTTAAAGGTGTTAGTATAATCTGCACCATATTTATGCATTAATATAAGGAGTTTATTTATAATGTTAATATCATCCGATTCAATATTAAATATGCCTAGTTTTGATCCCATGCCATTAATCCAATAATCATCATATATATGGTCAAATTTTGCAAGTTCGCTATTGGCTAGGTTCAAGGATTGTTCCTTATCATCATGGATTAAAGGAAGTAGCGTCTCAGCAAACCTGGCCAGATTCCATTTTGCTATCTTCGGTTGGTTCTCATATGAATAACGGCCTCTGCGATCAATGGAGCTAAAGACCGTCTCTGGATCATAGACATCCATAAAAGCACAGGGTCCAAAATCTATGGATTCTCCACTTATAGCCATATTATCAGTATTCATCACACCATGGATAAACCCTACCATCTGCCACCTTGCTATGAGCTTAGCCTGTAGTTTTATAACCTCTCTAAGAAACAGAAGATATCTGTCTTTGCTATTCCCTATATTTGGAAAATGCCTCTTTAATGTATAATCGGCCAGCGCCTGTAATTGTTCTATGTCTTCATAAGCTGATGCAAACTCGAAGGTGCCAACCCTTATATGACTTTTTGCAACCCTAGTCAAAACTGCACCAGGCAACCGTCTTTCTCGAATTATAGACTCTCCCGTAGTTACAACCGCTAGACTACGTGTGGTAGGTATCCCAAGATTAAAAAGCGCCTCACTTATTATATATTCTCGGAGCATCGGTCCCAATGCAGCCCTACCATCGTCGCCTCTAGAATAGGGGGTTCTACCTGAGCCTTTAAGCTGGATATCAAATCGCTTCTTCTGAGGCGTAATTTGTTCTCCTATCAAGACGGCTCTACCATCCCCTAACATGGTAAAATATCCAAACTGATGCCCTGCATAGGCCTGTGAGATAAAGGCAGCACCTTCGGGAATTTCATTCCCTGCTAATATATCTATTCCTGCCCCGCTTTGTAGCTTTTTTTCCTTTAGCCCTAGAAATGACGCCAGGGGTTTGTTTAGTATAACTAAGTTTGGTCTTTGCACTGGATCTGGCTCCTGTCTACTGTAAAAACTCTCAGGTAAGTTTATATAACTATTATCAAAATTCCATCCTGTATCTTTATCTACACCTATATTCATGTCAGTTCAATCCCTTTTCTATTTTTATGTTTTCCATTTCCATATAGCGCTTCGATACCATTTGCCAGTCTTCCATAAAGTTATTTATAAGATTAGGTCTTCGCTGTACATACTTCACACTTTTCGTAACCCATGGCCTCTGGCGGCATCTTATCCTCTGGTAGCACCTTTGCTATAAAATTTGGGCCCATAATTTATCTCCAATCTCTGCCTAAGCCATTTTGCATAATATTTTATCTAATCTATATGTCTATCTCATGCTGCAGTATCTCATCTATTCGCATCTCTACCTTATCTAAATCAAATCCTGCCTCTTCCTTTATGCTCTTTCTGAGCATGGGACCAATCTGCTCAATATCATCTCGCATATCATAGAGAAGTTCTAGTGCAGCTGCAGCTTCTAACTCCTCTTGGGGCATCTCCACCATAGCTGCTAAGATGGAGTTTTCAGTTCTTGATGCCACTGTAGGAGTACCTACATTCTCAATATGCACGATTGTTCTCCTACCAGGACCCCTATTATCTTCTATACGCTGTAGGCTTATGATTTTATCAGATCTAACGAAATTGCCATATCCCAATGGCACCATTATTCCTTCCCTTATTTGCATATCATTCACCTCTTTTCTATTAAACTTATTTTGGCTATAAATCCAATGTATTATTCAGCTATTACTTAACTCTAACCCCTTTATAAAATACCATCACTAGCTATAGCCTTCTCATCTATAATTGGATTAATACTTTTAGCATAACAGTCTATTCGTTTTACTTTTGATGAAACCCTTATTATGCATATTTTATATATTAGATAGATCAGTAGCCATATATACAGGGCACCTATCATAAATATCCACCATATAATATATCGTAACAATTATCTCACCTTAAGAAAAGGAGAGAAGAAGCATATATGGGGCGAGGATTGCAACTAGATAACCATTAGACTCCCAAATTTAAGAGTTTCGTAATAGAAAAGCAAAACGAAATTTATCTTTATATGCTAGAATAATATGGCCTATAAAATAAGACGAAAGAGAGGGCTAATATGGGGAATGTATCATTAGGTACAAGACGCAGTAAACAAAAAACTTCTAGACATACACCAGTATTTATAGTCTTAGGGCTTATATTCATTCTGGCATTGATCTACATATTGGTATCTTTTTATTATAATACTCGGTTCTATATAAATACCGTTATAAACGGGGTAGATACATCTAACATGACTTTGCAGGAGGCAGGGGAGGCTATACAAAGGGAATTTAAAACCTATTACCTGACTCTGGAGGGTAGAAATGGTGTAAAGGGCATAATACCCGGAGAATATTTTGATATACATGCAATATTCGATGGTAGCCTAGAAGACTTACTTCTAATGCAAAACAATTTTAAATGGCCTTTGGAATTATTTAAAGATCATAGGATGAGCATTGAGACCATGCCTAAATATGATGAGGATCTTTTAAAGCAGTTGGTTGCTGATCTACCATTTTTCCAGGACGAAAACATTATAGAACCTGTAGATGCCTGTATATCAGACTATGTAAAAGATTCTGGCTATGAAATAATCCCCGAAGTCTATGGTGCTAAGGTAAACTATGAAATATTATTTAAGGCTGTTAAAAATGCTGTAGAAAATCTAGAGCCGGCTTTAGATTTAGAAGAAGTGGACTGTTATATAAAGCCAGATCTCACTACACAATCACCTGTACTAGTAAAAGCAGTAGATGAGCTAAATAAGATCTCCGGTGCAGAAATAATCTATGAGTTCGGAAAAGACATTGAAATTCTAGATGGTAATCAGATTAGCCAATGGCTTTCCCTTACTGATGATTATGAAGTAGTATTTGACAAATCAGGTGTGAAGGATTTTGTAGATTATATTGGAAAAACATACAACACCTTTGGCAAGACGCGTACCTTTAAAACCTCCTACGGCACCACTATAACAGTAAAGGGAGGAGATTATGGTTGGTGGCTAAATAGGCCTTTAGAGGTTGAAGAATTAACAGAGCTTATTTTAGCCGGCGAAAAACTAAAGCGAGAGCCAGCCTATTTCCAAACAGCTCAGCAGTATGGAGATGACGATATAGGAAATACCTATGTAGAGGTAAACTTGTCTGCCCAACGGCTATTTTTCTATAAAAATGGAAAGCTCATTGTAGAATCTCCCTTTGTATCTGGTAATGTTTCAAGGGGATATGCCACCCCTACGGGCACGTATCCTATACAATATAAAGAGAGGGATGCCATATTGACCGGTGAGGATTACGCTTCTCCGGTAGATTATTGGATGCCCTTTAATAGGGGCATAGGGTTTCATGATGCCTCTTGGCGAAGTGCATTTGGGAAAGATATATATAAGACAAATGGATCTCACGGATGTATAAATATGCCCTATAATGCTGCAAAGACTATGTTTGAAAATATTCAAAGAGGCGTTGCGGTCATAGTATATTGAATTATTTTTATTGACATCGGGTTGAAACCTGGGTATAATCTATGATAATCTTTACAACTTAAAGGCGATGATAGGGAAAAGTAAAAATAGGAATCCTTTTTTTAGAGAGTTACCGGTTGGTGAAAGGTAATAAAAGATCTATTTCGAATACACCCTAGGAGCTGCTCATCGAAATTCTAGTAGATGATGACGGTTAGCTGCACCCGTTATAGTGCAAAGTGCTAATTATGTGGTACTTATAGAGATTTATATTGCGAAATATAGATAAATTAAGGTGGTAACACGGAATAACCCCCGTCCTTTTTCAATGAGGATGGGGATTTTTTATTGGAGGTAATATATAATGTCAAAAATAAAATTTTTTAGTGGAGAACATATCCCACTAGAGATGCACAAGGTTCGTATAGTTCAAAAACTAAATCTTCCAACTATTGATGAGAGGTTAAACGCAATGCGCGAAGCAGGAAATAATACCTTTCTCTTAAATAATAGAGATGTATTTATGGACATGCTAACTGATAGCGGCGTAAATGCAATGAGTGATAATCAATTGGCGGCCATGATGGTAGCTGACGATAGCTATGCTGGAAGCGAAACATTTACAAGGCTTCACAATAAGCTAAAAGAAATATTTGATATGGAATATTTCCTTCCTACTCATCAGGGAAGAGCTAGTGAAAATATTATTTCTCAGGTCTATGTAAAGCCCGGTACAATTGTACCTATGAATTTTCACTTTACAACGTCTATGGCCCATATCAATGTAAATGGAGGCACTATAGCAGAGCTTCTAATAGATGAAGGTACTAAGGTCAACAGTGATCATCCCTTTAAGGGGAATATGGATATAGATAAGCTAAAAGAAGTGATCCGAACAAACGGAAGGGAAAAGATCGCATTTGTGAGAATGGAGGCGGGTACTAATCTAATAGGTGGCCAACCTTTCTCTTTGCAAAATCTTAAGGATGTTAAAAAAGTATGTGATGAAAATGATATAATGCTTGTATTAGATGCAAGCCTTCTTGGAGACAACCTCTATTTCATCAAGAAAAGGGAAGCACAATGTAAATCTATGAGTATAAGGGAGATTACAAAAGAGTTAGTTGCTCAATGCGATATTTTATATTTCTCCGGCAGAAAACTCGGCTCTGCTAGGGGCGGCGGTATTTGTACCAGTAGCCAAAAACTTTACAATGAAATGAGAGAGCTTATAACTTTGTATGAAGGCTTTTTGACCTATGGCGGCATGAGTGTTAGGGAGATGGAGGCCTTGGCAGTTGGGCTAGAGGAGACAATGGATGAAGATGTTATAAACCAAGGTCCTGAGTTTATATCTTTCATGACAGATGAGCTTGTGAAAAAGGGTGTTCCCGTTGTTACTCCTGCAGGTGGCCTCGGATGCCATCTAAATGCCATGGAGTTTGTGGATCATATACCCCAAAATCAATATCCCGCAGGTGCCCTGGCAGCGGCCCTATATATAGTATCTGGCGCTCGCGGCATGGAAAGAGGCAGCATGTCAGAGCAAAGAAATCCTGACGGAACTGAGGTCTATGCCAGCATGGAACTTGTAAGGTTGGCAGTGCCTAGAAGAGTATTTACAATGTCTCAGCTTAAATATGTAATAGATAGAATAGAATGGCTATATGCCAATAGGGATTTAATAGGTGGGCTAAAGTTTGTGCAAGAGCCTAAGACCTTAAGATTTTTCTTTGGTCGATTAAAACCCGTGTCCGATTGGCAAAATAGGCTGGTAGCTAAATTCAAAGAGGATTTTGGTGATAGCCTGTAGACCTGGAATAAAATTTTTATACAATATACACAAAACACCGAGTAGGATTATACCTACCCGGTGTTTTTATATTATAGTTCATATTTTGTTACAAAATAGCGCCCAACTTCTAACATCATCTTAGATGCATGGTCTACTAACTCTTCAGGAAACTGTTGTAAAAATCTGTCTGCCTCAAATGTAAATTCTCCATCATAACCAATTTCCTTTAGAGCCTTCATGGTATCGTCCCAGTCAATTTTTTGTGTAAATGGTAGGGTATGAAGATCACTTATTAAGTTATTATCATGAATATGCAGTGATTTAAGCCTTTGCCCTCCAAGTGCACGAATCATCTCTGCTGGGGAGCCTCCACCAGTGTTTTCCATAGCGCTATGCCCTATATCAAGGCAAGCTACAAAATAATCTGGGTCAAGGGCATCTACATATTTGACAAATTCATCGGGAGAGGAACAAGTAGCAGGTGATGCTGTCTTATCCCCTTCATACCAGTTGAACATGTTTTCAAGTGCAATCTTTACGCCGGCTTCCTTAGCGTATGGAAGTAGAGAATTATACAATTCCATATTGGTATCCCAACATAGGCTGTCTCCACCTGGTTTATGACCTGAAAAGACCGCTGGATGAATAATTACAATCTTCCCACCAAGAATACCGGTTACTTCTATAGCACGAACTATAAGTGGAAATATTTCTTTATTATACTCCTCTTTGCCATGCAAGTAGCTTGGGAATGGAGCATGAGATTGATTACAGACAATACCACTATCATCTGCAGCCTTTCTAAGGCCTGATACATATGTTTCAAAGTTATCGCCGGCTATAGGATGATCATCTTTGCCAATACCGAACATTGAAAAATCATAGCAGTCATAGCCTATTTCAGCTAGTTTGCGTATAGCACCCTCCTCGCCGTATATCCTT
This sequence comes from Clostridiales bacterium, assembly GCA_012799205.1. Lineage (GTDB taxonomy): Bacteria > Bacillota > Clostridia > Caldicoprobacterales > Xylanivirgaceae > JAAZLT01. The sequence goes on along the minus strand of JAAZLT010000138.1, from coordinate 2,190 downwards.
GCCATTGTTGACGTTTGGGTAGAAATTTTCATCTTTTATCCACTCACCTTTGCTATGCCTATGAATAGGCATGATTTATATATATTATTTAGAATTTTCTATTCTAATATGGCATGTATATTGGCTGATTCTGAAGCTTTTATGGTGATATTTTCGCCCGAAACATTCTCTAGTTTGCTTCCCTGTTCTTGGGCAAATACATCTCCTACATTGTATACTGCTCCCCCATCGTCTGATCTGCCAGTGTCTATAGAAATATCTTTAAATTTTACATTTTTTAGTTTGGTATTCTTTGCTTTAAGGGCTAATGATCCTATAGTCACCGGTATACCCGGGTTTGCATTTACTAATATACTTATATTTTCAAATGTAAGGTTCTCTATATAAGCCCCATCTAATTCGTTAAATATACCAACTTCCTTTTTCTTATCTCTATCAACACGCTTGCTATTTATAGTGAAATTTATATTCTTTATACTATGTCCATTGCCTATTATGCCTCCCTTGAAGGTATCGGCCATTGACACTGATATCCCTTGAAAGTCTAGGTCATTTAAAATATTATATCCATCTATGGGATTTCCCGCTTTATCCACTCCAGAAAACCAAACCTTGCCACCCGACTTTAGCTGATCTACATTACTTATTTGGGCATAGTTCCCCTCAGAGTACTTTAGGTATACAACTCTATTAGCTGTATTTTCTATATAGCTATTTATATACTCATCATATATTTCATCTTTCCTCTTTCGGATCTTTTGGCGGGCCACTTCATCTTCAACTACTTCATAGCCTAGTTTGTTTATATATAAATCTGAGGTATCAAGTTCTGATTCTAAATCTTCTTCGGAAGGGTCTTCATACTTCACTTTCTTTATATAATTAGGAAACTCATCATAAAGCATTGCATATACAAAGCTATTATCTATAATTAAATCTTGATGCTCATACCCTGAAAAGTCATATGGCTTAGTAAGGGCTTCGTCCTCATAATACCCTTCAAAGCTATGTCCTTCCTTGGCAATTAGATTTTCTACCGCAGCAGATAATGGCTGGATGGCAGAGTCTTTAGTAATATTTTTAGAGAACATGACCTCGCCAGTAATAGCATCTACATAATCTACTCTAGCCTGGGGAACCCACCTTGCGTAGAGAGTCATATCTTCTTGGACTCTGTCCTCGTCAAAATCCCATCTATCTTCTGCTTTAAAAGAATAGCCTGTAACTTCTCCGCTAGAGTCTTTTATTTCCTCTTTATCAATATACCATCCTGCCAAGACATATCCGTCTTTAATCGGCTCTATTAACATATTTGTGGTACCGGACGGCTTAAAAAGATAGGAGTTGGGCATATAATATGTCTCTCTAGTCTTTCTATTGTTTATTGTGCCTCCCAGAGCATCATAAGTCACCTTACAATCATAGCCCCAATCACCTGGATCGGCTGCCCTGTCTTTTATAGCGCAGGAGCTTATAATCGATGCCCCTGTTATTATTAATACTATCAGCGCAAAAGTGCGCATATCGTTTTTATTTAACATTCCCACATTCCCCCCTAACTGTTACATATATGGCTCTACTATTTAAACCATACCTTAATACAAAAGAGTATAAACAATGCAAAAGAACCGAATATAGCAACCCCAAAAAGAATATACGATGATAAAACTCCAAGAAATAAGCTTTTTTGCTCATCTTTAGTTAGTTTAGGGTCTTGTGACTTCTCGACTGGCTCATTAAGCTTGTTAGCCCTAGACCCTCGAAAAATAGAGTGGGGCATACCCTCTATATTCATATCTGCAATTACTCTTTTATCATCTACAAAGCCCTTTGCATCCTTTTTACGTCCCATTTATATATCACCTCATCCTCAATCTTGATTATAGAGATGACACGCAACACTGTGTTCTTTCTCATACTCCTTAAAAACAGGAGCTTTCTCTGCGCAGATAGGCATTGCATTTGGACATCTAGTACGGAATTTGCATCCTGAAGGAGGATTAACAGGGCTTGGTATATCTCCCTTTAGTATAATCCTATTCATTTTTACATCAGGATCCGATACCGGTACAGCTGAAAGTAATGCCTTTGTATAGGGGTGCATAGGCGTTTTAAATATCTTACGCTTATCCCCCATCTCCATAATGTTTCCGAGATACATAACCGCAATAGTATCTGATATATATTCTA
>JAAZLT010000137.1 GCA_012799205.1 Clostridiales bacterium | reverse complement strand
CTCATCACAGAGGAGCATTTTAGCGCATTAAGACATAGCAAGGGACTTATCAGCTCCATTGATGATGGGAAACTATACTTTGCCTCTCACCATATAGAGGAGGATATAGATGAATGTGCCTTAAGCGTAATAAAGGGAAATCTAGCCATTATATTGGATGATATCAATAAAGCTATCATATTTGATGTAAAGGGCTTTCAAGAGAGATCTATATCTGAGCCAACAAGCGAAAATGTATTAAAGGGAGCTAAGGATACATTTATAGAAAATATAAGGATTAATACATCCCTAATTAGGAGAAAGATATGTACTCCCAACCTAAGACTAAAACAATTAACCATAGGAAGACAGAGCATAACTGATGTGGTGGTCATATATATAAAGGATCTTACAAATGAGCAAATGGTTGAGAAGATAATAACAGAACTAGAGGATATAGATATAGACGAAATAAAAGGTGCAAGTTATGTGGAAGAATATATAATAGGAAAATATGATACAGTCTTCCCCCTTATAGATAGCACTGAAAGGACGGATAAATTTAGTGCAAATATAATTGCTGGGAAAGTCGGCCTAATCATAGGCGGGGTTCCAAGGGGGTTCTTGCTACCCGCAATTTTCAATGAATTCTTACAGGCGCCAGAGGATTATGCCCAAAACTATATTTTCAGCTCCTTTATTAGATTTATGAGGTTTTTCTTACTGGTACTAGGTCTTTCTTTGCCAGCATTTTATATATCGCTGACCACATTTCACCAAGAGCTAATTCCCACGGAACTGGCTATCGCTATAGGAAGCTCTAAAGAGGGGGTCCCTTTTCCAACCTTTGTGGAGGCACTTAGTATGCTTTTAGCATTTGAGATACTTATAGAGGCGGGGCTGCGTCTACCACAGACCATAGGTGATGCTGTATCAATATTAGGTGCACTTGTCATAGGTGATGCAGCGGTGAGCGCTAATCTATTATCTCCAGGGGTTGTAATTGTGATAGCTTTTGCAGGAATATCATCGTTTACTATTCCCAATCAGGATCTGTCCAATGCAATAAGATTGTGGCGCTTTGTGTTAGCGCTATTTAGCAGTTTAATGGGACTACTTGGACTTGCAATAGGCAGCATACTCCTGCTGATGCATCTTTGCAGCATCGAAATATTTACGGTGCCCTATCTTAGCCCATTTGTCAACCAAGATAACTTTAGCCTTAGAGATACAATATTTAGACTTCCTCTTTACATGGAAAAGTATAGACCAAAATCTTTGAAGACGCAAAACAAAAGGAGGCAAAGATAGATAGATGCGATATCCTAAGAGTTTCTTAGTGTTTCTTATTATCTTCTCACTTATGTTTTTAAGTGGATGTAATTTGGGGGCATATTTTGTTGAGAGAAGAGAGATTAGAGACTTGGAATTTATGAGGGTAATGGGCATAGATAAGTCACTTGAGGAACCAGATAGCATAGAAATCTCTTTGTTATATTTACCAGAGTCCGGCGGTGGCGATGGCGGAGGAAATGAAAAAAATGGGGGCGATAAAGAAAGCGGTAATGTCCGCAATATAAGAAGTAAAGGGTTGACCGTATTCGAGGCAATACGCGATGCTGAGATGTATAGTGAAAAACATATGCATATAAGCCATATACATGCCACCTTAATAGGTGAGGGGGCGGCTAAGGAGGGTTTGATCCCGTATATAGATTTCATATCCCGAGGGTTTAGGATGCGACTAAAGCAAAATATATACATAATAAAGGGCTCTACTGCAGAAGATTTTATGGATGGAGCTACGAAGGTGCACTATATTCTACCAAATGTGCTAAAACATTTTGAAATGATATGCACTATGACATCTACATCCAGGATGGTGCAGCTTATTGAGCTATTGAATATGATAGATTTTGAATATGCTGGGGTAATTATACCTGCAATTAAATTAATCGAAGGTGTGAGTACTGAAAAAGAGGAAAAAGACGAAATGATGAATGTAGATCTGGATGGGTTTGCCGTCTTAGATAGGGAGAGTAGGCTTGTAGGTTATGCAGATAAGCGGTTATCTGCGGGAATAAATATAATCAATGACAAATACGTAGATGGGATTATTGATGTACTCGACCCATATGGATTCGAGCTGACATTAGATGTCGTTGAGCTCAAATGCAAAAAGAAATATAAATTTGTTGGTGATGAATTGGACTTAGTTCAGATAGATATAAACGTTTCTAGCAATATTGGAGAACAGCATTCTCGAAAAGATATATTTGATGAAAAGGGCTTAGAACACTTAAAGAGTCAACAGGCCGAATCTATAAAGGAGCAGATATTAGAGACAATTGACTTTGCTCAAAGTAGGAATGTAGATATCTTGGGTTTTGCATCGGATTTACATAGGAAGCACCCAATAAAATGGGATAGAATTAAAGAAGATTGGGATGATATATTTCCACATGTGAAAGTTAATATAAACGTAGATAGCAAAATTGCTCGAACATACGATATAAAACAACCAAACGCTTTAGAGGATAGGTAAATTATATGATTGTATTTGCAGGTATTGTATCTATAATATATATCTGGGATTTAATCAAGCTAATACAGGCTAAGCGCATAAGAGATATATTAGTACTGTCTTTAGTGACCCTTTGTACATATATAATAGGATTTCTCCATTTTAGAGACCCTCAGCAGAGTAGCTTTATCAGGGTACTATTGAAGATATTTAAAATAGATTATTAGAGGAGGGTATAATGGATAGAAAAGAAATTAGCATAAGTCAATTTTTCAAACTGTTGGTATGTTTAAGTTTTAGTCCGGCCGTAAGAGTAACGCCATTGTATGAGACCATATTTGCGGATCAGGCGGGTTGGCTGGCCCCTTTAATATCATTTGTGCCTATATTTATACTTCTTAAGATGTTCGATGATATATTTTCCAAATATACAGAGGAATCCTATGGGCAAGTTGTGCAAGATATATTAGGAGGAATTTTAGGGAAAATAGTTTTGATTATATATCTAATCGGCATAGCTATACTACTGGCATCGTATATAAGATACTATGCAATAAAAATTAACTTAGCCCTGTTTCCCAATAGTAGAATACATATACCCGTAATTATAATGTTATTGCTTACATATCTATCATTAAGACGGGGGCTCGTGGTAATATCCAGAATGGGGGAGATATTATTTGTCTTAATCGTAATGAGCTTTGTAGTATTTGTGGTGCTTAGCATTAATAATATAAAACCGGAGCACCTTCTACCTATTAGCTATAAAGACATAATACCTATGGGTCAGGCCAGTTATGGAATCGCGGGCTTATGGGGCTATCTAACCTTTGTATGTTTTTTCAGCGACAGAATTAAGGATAAAAATGAGATGGATAAAAGAGGACTTAAGTATCTTATTACATTTACAATTTCTATCCTAGTGCTTGGGATAGTGACCATAGGAGGACTAGGGCATTCTGTTGTAAAGCGCACCTCGCTACCATTTTTCGTGGCTGTCAAGAATATATCATTGTTTAATATAATCGAGCGAGTCGAGGCTATAGCTATCACGGTATGGGTTGCTGCAGATTTTATGCTTATAGCCGTTTTCCTTCAAATAATTATAAAACTGTTGGAAGACATATTCGATATTGAAGATACAGAATATCTCATCGGTATACTTATAATGTTTTTCTATGGATTTACATTCTATATCACCTCTACTATGTTTGAGCTGCAGGAATTTTCAGTAACAATGGGTATGCATATGATTGTGATACTGGGTATAGCAATCCCCTATATTATATACATATTAGGAAAGATTAGAAAAAAGATTTAAGCAAAGAGTTTGTAACAGTTCAACAGTTGGCGTATAATAAAATATATTCATAAAAGGTATTATAAAAATATACTACTGCATTTTGATAATTAGAGGGGGATTTGAGTTGGGAGATAAAATTAAACTTGGAATAGTAGGTTATGGGAATGTAGGCAGGGGAGTTAGACTAGCCATAGAGCAAAACGAAGATATGGATCTAGTGGGTATATTCACTAGAAGGGCACCTGACAGTT
>JAAZLT010000014.1 GCA_012799205.1 Clostridiales bacterium | reverse complement strand
CGTGCTTTGGATCCAAGATTAGAAAATGTGGTGGACAACAAGCTATCAAGGGATATTTCGACCCTTGGCACTAAAGCAGGAGAGATAGATGATAAGGCTGCAATACTTACGGGTCTTAAGGAGGGCACAGCAGTATCTGTTAGCAATATAGATGCTCATGCAGGTGTGCCAGCAACTGGAGTGGATAGCCCAGGCAAAATGTTTATAATAATCGGAACATCCACATGCCATTTGACACTTAGCGAAGAAGAAAGGCGTATACCGGGCATATCAGGCGTGGTAGAGGATGGTATAATCCCTGGATTCTTTAGCTATGAGGCAGGGCAAGCATGTGTAGGTGATCATTTTGAATGGTTTATAGAAAACTGTCTACCTGCTATCTACTTAGAAGGGGCCAAAAGGCAGGGTATGAATGTTCATGCGTATTTAAGAGAAAAGGTAGAACGTCAGAGACCAGGTGAAAGCGGCCTTTTAGCGCTGGATTGGTGGAACGGCAATCGTTCAGTCTTAAATGATGCGGATTTAAGCGGCATGATCTTAGGTATGACGCTGCAGACGAAGCCTGAAGAAATTTACAGGGCACTCATAGAGGCAACTGCCTATGGTACAAGGGTTATAATAGATACATTTAAGGAGTATGGTGTGCCTGTGGATGAGCTATATGCTGCAGGAGGGATAGCCCATAAGGATCCTATGCTCATGCAAATATATGCTGATGTACTTAATATGCCTATAAAAATAACCGGGGCAGAGCAGGGACCGGCACTTGGTTCTGCAATGTTTGGAGCGGTTGCCGCAGGTAGAGACAGAGGCGGACATGATACCATCTTCGAAGCCATAGATAATATGGCACCAAAAGAAGATAAAATATACTATCCCATTTTAGAAAATGTGCAATTATATGATAGACTCTTCTCTGAGTATAAGATACTCCATGATTATTTTGGTGCAGGCGCTAATGATGTAATGAAGAGGCTAAAGGATATCAAGCTTTCAAATGAGTAAAATAAAATACAAATAGGTTGGTGGTAAAAGATGGCGAATAAAAGAATATTATGTGATAAGACAGAGCTTGTACTCACTGTAGTTGGCAAGAAGAGAGTATCTATAGTGAATCTAACATATGAACAGATAGTTAGTATAAGATTTGAACCGTTTAAAGAATTTAGATTTTTTAGAAAAGTTCCATCTGAGAGGATATCTATAACTACGAGCAAACTAGGAAGTCCAATAGTATATACCAAATATAAAGAGAAAAAATACTTTGAAGAGTATAAAAAAGAGCTAAGAAAATTTGCAGAAGATAATAGGGTCACTTTCTATGATGACTTAGAGTAAAGTTTTATGGGGGGATTCGTAAATGACTACTATAACAGATTTTCAGCAAATAGTATGCCCATATAGTGCATCTAACCTTAGAAATTCAGAAGGGGATTTGATTGAGTTATCTGACGGTAGAATCCTTTTAGGATGGAGCCAGTTTATTGGAGGGCATGAGGATCATAGTACTGCCCATATAGGGGGGAAAATATCTGACGACGGTGGCTATACATGGTCAGAACCCTTTATCTTGCAACCTAATATGGGGAAACAAACAACTATGTCTCTATCCTTTTTACGTGTAGATGATAGTATATTGATGTTCTATTTAGTTAAAGAGGATATAAACACTGACTGCATATGCTATATGAGAAGAAGCAAGGATGAGGGGCAGACATGGGAAGAGCCCTATAAAATATTTACGGATCCTGGTTACTATGTTGTGAATAATGCTAGGGTAATATTAACCAGCAGAAATAGAATTATCATTCCAGCAGCATATTATACTAACATAAGGCAGGGTAATAGTTTTGGTATATGTTATTACTCAGATGATGGTGGTATATCATGGCATAGAGGGAAAGGAAGGGTGTATTTAGAAAATTCTAAGACGGGTATACAAGAACCTGGTTTAGTAGAGCTAAAAGATGGTTCACTCATGATGATAATAAGATCTGATAGGGGATATATATATAAAAGTAGATCTTGCGATCATGGAGATACTTGGTCAGAACCGGAGGCTACGCCCTTGGTTAGCTGCATATCTCCGGCCACCATTAAGAGAATACCCAATACAGACAAACTTTTGATAATATGGAATCCAAATGTTTTCGGTAAAAATGCCAGTTGGAGAGATCGATGGCCGCTATGCAGTGCTATATCCAAAGATGAAGGAGATACTTGGGAGAATATAAAATTTCTAGAAACCT
>JAAZLT010000136.1 GCA_012799205.1 Clostridiales bacterium | reverse complement strand
TATTAGGGGAATATATAGAAAAGCAGGAGGATATAGAAGTAGTAGGGGTTGCAGGGGATGGATTAGAAGCGTTAAAACTTTTGAAAAACACCCAGCCTGATTTAATAATTCTAGATATAATAATGCCACATCTAGACGGCATGGGGGTTCTAGAGAGATTGAAGGAGCTACCTGAAGATATAAGACCGAAAGTTATAGTATTGTCTGCAATTGGTCAAGATGGGGTGACACAGAGGGCTATGTCTCTAGGTGCTAATTACTACGTAGTAAAACCCTTTGATATGAGTACATTTATAAATCGAATAAGGGAGTTGGTAACCCAAGAACAAGAGTATACTAATTACCAGTTATTCCCGAAGGATAATTATCCAGAAACAAAAAAGGTGGAAGAATATTATCCGATTGAAGAAGAGATCACATTTATAATGCATGAAATAGGAATACCCGCTCATATAAAAGGTTATCATTATCTGAGAGAATCAATTATGATGGTGGTAAATAATATCAACCTATTAAATGCTATAACAAAAGAACTATATCCCAATGTTGCAAAGAGCTACGATACGACCCCTAGTAGGGTAGAGAGAGCTATCAGGCACGCCATTGAGGTGGCATGGAATAGAGGCAGGGTTGATGTTATAAATAGATTATTTGGATATACTGTGCACGAAAAAAAGGGCAAGCCTACAAATGGCGAATTTATAGCAATGGTTGCTGACAGGATTAGGTTAAACTTAAATGCTATATCCTAAACATGCTATTTGATGCGGATATAATATATATAATAGCTAGTAATAAATCCTTAATAAATGGCATATTAATCTCTTATAGTCATTTAAATATTAGGAGGATTTATTTGTTTGAACGAATGCACTTATTAGTGAAAAATCATTTTAATGAAAATATAGTTTTATATGGCATTACCTTATTTATATTCTTAGTAGGCCTTACCTCAGGTGCATTCACAATTAATGCTATTTCATTAAACCAGAGAGAAGGACTAGCTAATTATGTAGATAATTTTATAGGTCATGTAAATGAAGATCCTAAAGTAAATATTGATAGAGCCGCAATATTTTTGGAAGGTTTACGCCAATACTGCGGCTTTGCATTTTGGGTTTGGATTTTGGGCATATCCTATATAGGAATGCCCTTCATAGCTTTTATTTTAGGAACAAGGGGATTTTTGATAGGTTTTACAACGGGTTTTTTAATCTCATCCTATGGTATTAAAGGTGTTCTCTTTGTGGCCTTGTGTATGCTTCCACAAAATCTTATATATATTCCATGTATATTCATAATAAGTATAATGGCATTTAAAAATGCTATACTTGATTTTTCTAATAGGAAAGTATCTCTGGTGAGAAAGTTAAAAAGCAAAGAATTTACCCTATATACAAAAAAGATATTACTAACATCAATCTTTTTATTAATAGGCATAATCTATGAAGTGCTTATTACTCCATTTATCATGAATGTCTTTTTAAGAATTTTATAACTCCTTTCGCTTTAAAATTAGAATAACATTTATTTTAATTGGAAAACCTAGTAATAAAGTGAAATTAGTAATATAATTTGGAGGGATACTCTTGAATAGACAATTAACACGAATTTTATGTGCCTTGGTAATACTAAGTTTTGGAATAAATTATGCAATCGCTGTAGCCGATGAGAATATTGACTTAAGCCTAGAAGCAAAGTCAGCGCTTTTGTTAGATTATGATAGCGGTGAAATAATATATGAAAAGAATATTAACGAAAAACTTGCTATGGCTAGTATTACTAAGATAATGACAATATTACTTGCTCTAGAGGCTATAGACAATAATTTATTAGCAGAAGATGATAAGGTGCATGTAAGTGCATATTCACAGAGCATGGGTGGATCTACTGCTTTTTTAGAGGAAGGTGAAATATTCCCAGTATCTACAATATTAAAGGCAATAATAGTGGCATCAGCTAATGATGCTAGTGTTGCCATAGCAGAGAAGATTAGCGGATCACATGAGGCATTTGTGCAAAAGATGAATACAAGAGCTAAAGAATTGGGCATGATGGATACCAACTTTACAAACTGTACCGGCCTACCTGATGAAAACCATTATTCCACTGCAAAAGACATTGCAATAATGTCGCGAGAACTACTTAATAAACCATTATTTTTTAAATGGAGTAGTATATGGTTAGACGAAATGCGCGAAGGTGCGACAATGTTAAAAAATACAAATAATCTTGTGAGATTTTATGATGGTTGTGACGGAGTCAAAACAGGGTTTACACAAGATGCCATGCACTGTATATCTGCATCAGCTGAAAGAGATGGATTCAGATTGATTTCAATCATATTAGCCGCTCCGACATCAAAGATTAGATTTGCAGAGGCAAGCAAACTCCTAGATTTTGGTTTTGCAAACTTCGAGTCTATTACTTTATTTAAAAAGGATCAGCTAATAGAGGAGAGTAAAGATATACCCGTTAGAAAGGGTAAAGAGGACAGTATAAATGGTATTGCACAGGAAAAGCTCTCATTTTTAGCAAAGAGAGAGCTTCCTAAGGATTATGAGTTTGAATGGAATATACCAGATTATATAGATGCTCCAATTGAAAAAGGTGAAGTTATAGGTACTGTGAGGGTCAAACAACAAAATAAAATGATAGGTGAGTTAAATATTGTATCAGATAAAAGTGTAGAAGTTGCAAATATATTTGACCTATTTAATAAAATATTAGATAATTGGCTTAGAAAGTAAATGGGAGAATTATGCTATGGATAATATAAGTACGGCTTATAATGTGAAATTAAATGTATTTGAGGGCCCTTTAGATCTATTATTACATTTAATTAATAAGGCCAAAGTGGATATTAAAGACATTTCAGTGGCAAATATCACAAGTCAATATTTAGAGTATTTAGAAGATATGAAAAAGATTGACATGGACATTGCCAGCGAATTCTTGGTCATGGCGTCAACGCTGCTTTATATTAAGTCATGCAGTTTAGTCCCCGATAGGGAAGACCATGATGACGAAACAGAGCATGGCGCTATAGTGTCAGAAGAGGATCTGATACAAAGGTTGGTAGAGTATAAACGCTACAAGAAGATGGCCGAGGAACTTAAATGCCGTGAAAATCTATATAGCGGGGCCTATAATAAGGTACCTGAGAGTATTTTAATAGAGGGACTAGAGAAGGGGCCCATATATCACTTAACGAGGGAAGATTTGCTCAATGCTATAAATAAAATAGTATCTATAGAGAGAGTAAAAAATAGGAAGCAGGAGGACCATGTGATATCCATCTCCCGTATTACAATTGGTGAACGTATACAAGAACTCAGGCGACTGATCAATGATAGAAGACGCCTAAACTTTGCTGATATTCTCCACCATAACTATGATAGAATGCATATAATAACGACCTTTCTAGCATTGCTAGAGATGATAAAGAATAGGCAAATAATACTATATCAAAAGGATTTGTTTGGGGACATATTAATAGAAAAAAGGGGATAGGGTAATTTGGATGAAATAGAAATTATGTCAATAATAGAAAGCATTTTATTTGTCTCTGGAGATTACGTAAGTCTAGATGAAATCTCAGAGGCATTAGATATGTCTAAAGATAAGATATCAGATATTATGGCCAATATGATTAAACGCTTTGATAATAGTAGTAGGGGTATAAAAATTGTTCAGATAAATGACAAATACCAATTTGTCACTCGGCCTAGGCATTCTGATTATGTTCAAATGTTTGTAGAATCCAGACGTAGGGATAGGCTATCACAGGCTGCTTTAGAGACACTGGCTATTATCGCTCATAGGCAACCTATTACAAGAATGGATATAGAAGATATAAGGGGGGTACAATGCGGCGGTATTATAGCCAATTTGCTGGATAAGGGCTTTATAGAGGTTGTAAGCAGATTGGATGCTCCAGGTAGGCCAATGCTCTATGGAACGACAGATCTATTTCTGGAGCATTTTGGTCTTAAGACGATAGAGGAACTATCACTATTAAAGACCGATAAGGACGTTGAAAGGACTAGCTATGAGATAGGCTAAGTCTGTGAAACATTTCATGGAGGAGTGTATGTCAATATTTATAATTGTATTATGTATAATTGGTATAATAATATGGCCCTTATATATTAAATTTAATCTTGTTATTCACTCTACTAGCCAACAGCTAAGCATAGATATAACCCCAGTGAAAAATCTCAAAACATATAGGAGAAACATTCCATTGAAGCCCAAAAATTATGGGCTTTTTTACATACAGATCTTTAGAGAGTATATGAATAGAATAAAAGCTATTGAAAGCTCACATTCTGATATAATATATTATGTTAAATCCAAATTAAAAATAGAAAATTTATCTATAGAGATTGATCTGGGTTTGGACGATGCTGCAGAGGCAGCTTTATACTGTGGCATGGTCATTACTATTATTGATTTTATATATTATAATTTCCTGTCTCAATTTGTCATTAAAATGTATAATAGAAAGGTTCACCCTGTATTTAATAGAAATATTATTGATGTGGATATAAACTGCATAATGCGGGTGCGAACAGGCTATATTATTATTGTAGCATCCAAAGTATTGGGCAGTAAAATTGCAAAGGCGGTGAAACATATATGCCAAATCAACATCCAATAGAAAATATAATGAAAACTACAATGGAAAATATAAAAGATATGATAGATGTAAATACAATCGTAGGAGATGCGGTTGAGACATCCGATGGTACAGTTATAATACCCATATCGAAAGTTTCATTTGGGTTTGTTGCTGGGGGTGGCGATCATGCAAATATACAAGAGGGCAATACACAAACTACATCGGAGACGCCGTTTGCGGGCGGCAGTGGTGCAGGGGTGACAGTGAGCCCTATGGCATTTTTAGTTGTGGCACAAAATAAGATAAGATTATTATCAACTAATTTTAATACCCCTATAGACAGAGTAGTAGATATGATTCCAAAATTATTTGAAGAGACCATTGGAACTGCATCTAATAACTCTGCAACCAATATCAATACATTGCCAAACTAGGCAGAATACAAAAAGCGGCTCTGCCGCTTTTTTATTATAATGAAACTTTAATATATAAAAAACATATCGGAAGGTGTGACATATACAGATTATGAAACTAAAACGTAGCTATTTAATATTAATGATAGTTTTATTGCTTGCCAATAACATTGCCCATGCCAGAGAAGATTATCCGCTTACCTGTGCTAAATCAGCAATACTAATAGATGGGAAGAGTGGTAGAGTGTTATGGGGGAAAAACACACAAGAAAGATTACCTATGGCGAGCACCACTAAGCTGATGACTGCATTAGTGGCACTTGAAAACTCCAATATCTCTGATAAGGTAGTAGTGCCTCCTATTGCGCAGGGGGTTGAAGGTTCGTCCATATACCTTAATGAGGGTGAGCAACTGACAATGGAAGATTTATTATATGGTCTTATGCTTAAGTCTGGAAATGACGCCTCTGTAGCTATAGCACATGCGGTTGGTATGGGATCAGTAGAGGATTTTGTGGCAATTATGAATACAACAGCTATAAGAATAGGAGCATATAATACTAATTTTACTAACACCCATGGCCTTCCCTGTGATGATCACTATACTACCGCATATGATCTTGCACAAATTGCTGCATATGCAATGAAAAATCCAAAATTTGAAGAGATAGTTTCTACAAAATATAAAGAGATACCTTGGGATGGAAGTCCTTGGAATAGGGCATTAAAAAATAATAACAAATTATTATGGAATTTTGAAGGCGCTAATGGTATCAAAACAGGATTTACCAAAAAGGCGGGCAGGTGCTTGGTATCTTCGGCGAAAAGAGATGGTGTGAATCTTGTATGCGTGGTGTTAAATTGTGGCCCAATGTTCGAAGATAGTAGCTCAATCTTAGAATACGGGTTTCAAAAGTACAGTAACTACAGACTGGTAGATTCTACGACATGTATAAAAACCATCCCTGTAGAGGGGGGAGCCTCCAGGAAGGTAAATGTCTGCCCACAGGTGGACTATGAATTAGCGTTAACGGATGAAGAATACGCCCTATTAGATGTAGGAATTAAAACTCCAGAAGTATTATATGCTCCTTTAACAAAGGGAGAGGTATGTGGTAAAATAATCATATCCTTAAAAGGTGATACAATAAAGGAAATATCGTTAGTTCTAGATTCTGATATTTCGATAGATAGATTTCAAAAGTTTTGGGGGAAGATATCAGATATTTGGAGTAAAGTTAAAGGGTGAACTTATATTATGAGGCTACAAAAATATATGGCATATTGTGGTGTGGCATCAAGACGCAAATGCGAAGAAATTATAAAACAGGGCAGGGTAAGTGTTAATGGGAATATAGTAATGGAGATGGGACTAAAGGTAAATCCAGATATAGATAAGGTCCTTTTAGATGGAAAAATGATAAGACTAAAGGAAGGACTCATATATATTGCACTTAATAAACCTACTGGTTATATCAGTTCTGTAAAAGATCAATTTGGGCGGCCTACAGTTTTAGATTTAGTAGATAAAAATGTGGGTAGGGTCTATCCCGTAGGCAGGTTGGATTATGATAGCGAAGGATTAATATTATTAACCAACGATGGGGATCTAACCTATAAATTAACACATCCTCAATATGATATCCAAAAAGAGTATAATGTAATAGTAGAGGGAATTCCATCTCAAGAGAGTTTAGATGTATTGAGAGAGGGTATATATTTAGACGGATATATTACAAAACCGGCCTACATTAATCACTTGGGAAATCTTGGGGAGACTGCTCGGATTAACATAACATTGACTGAAGGTAGAAATAGGCAGGTAAGAAGGATGTTTGATTATATATCGCATCCGGTTGTATCCTTGCAAAGAGTGAGAATTGATAATATCTTACTGGGGAAGTTAGCATCTGGTAAATGGAGGTTTTTGACCCCTGAAGAAATCAAGGGGCTAAAAATTTAAATTTTTCTATGAATTTAAGAAGGATAAAAGGTTTTAATGTAGAATAATAATAAATGGGGACATTTTTTGTTTTCTACTGTTTAAATATCTAAACTATATTTGGAGGTTTTTGGATGAGCAATGTAGATAAGATTGATCAAGTTAAATTAGCAAGAGAAAAAATATATAAAGGCGGAGGCGAAGATAGAGTAAAAAAGCAACATGCTGCCGGAAAGATGACAGCGAGAGAGAGAATTTCAGCATTAGTAGATGCTGACAGCTTCATCGAGACTGATATTTTTGTAAAACATCGAGCTGTAGATTTTGGAATGGATAAGATTGAAGCCGCCGGAGAGGGAGTTGTGACAGGACATGCCACCATCGATGGTAGACCTGTATATATATACTCCCAGGACTTTACTGTTATAGGCGGATCTCTAGGCGAAATGCATGCAAAGAAGATTACGAAAATAATGGATGAAGCCATGAAAATGGGATGTCCTTTAATATGTATAAATGATTCTGGTGGAGCAAGGATACAAGAAGGGATAGATGCGCTAGCAGGCTATGGAGAAATCTTTTATAGAAACACTCTAGCCTCAGGTGTAATTCCTCAGATTTCAGTCATACTTGGACCTTGTGCTGGAGGAGCTGTATATTCACCTGCCATAACTGACTTTATATTTATGGTAGAGGATATAAGTAAGATGTTTATAACAGGACCCCAGGTAATACATGCCGTTACAGGAGAAGAGGTAACCCCCAATGAACTAGGTGGAGCATCTGCCCATAATGAAAAAAGTGGTGTAGCGCATTTCCATGAAAATACGGAAGAGGACTGCTTTGATTCCATAAGAAGACTGCTTAGTTATATACCTCAAAATAACTTAGAAGATCCTCCAGTATTCGATAACGGAGATGACTTAAATAGGCTTGCATCTGATCTAGATCATATAATCCCCAAAAGTCCCAATAAATCATATGATGTAAAGGATGTAATTGCCCGAATATTTGACAATGGCGATTTTTTTGAAACTCAGCCTCATTTTGCGAAAAATATTGTAACTGGGTTTTCAAGGTTAGCTGGGCGTTCAGTGGGTATAGTGGCAAACCAACCTAAGCACAAAGCTGGTTGCTTAGACATAGATGCCTCTGACAAAGCCGCCAGATTTATTAGGTTTTGTGATTCCTTTAATATCCCCATTATTTCCTTGACAGATGTGCCAGGATATTTGCCTGGGGTAGATCAGGAACATGGAGGGGTAATTAGACATGGAGCGAAACTTTTATATGCGTATTCTGAGGCAACAGTTCCTAAACTAAATGTCATTTTACGCAAGGCATATGGGGGTGCCTATATTGCTATGAGTAGTAGACATCTAGGTGCTGACAGAGTTTATGCATGGCCTACAGCAGAAATAGCTGTTATGGGGCCAGATGGTGCGGCAAATATAATATTTAGAAAAGAGATAGAAAATGCAAGTGATTCGGTAGCGTTTAGACAGCAAAAGATAGAAGAATATAGAGAGAAATTCTCCAATCCCTATATAGCTGCAGAACGTGGATATATAGATGATGTAATCGAGCCACAGGCAACGAGGGCACATCTAATAGGAGCATTGCAAATTCTTGAAGGAAAGCGTGAGAATAGGCCTGCAAAGAAACATGGCAATATTCCACTATAATGGTCTAAACTAAGAG
This sequence comes from Clostridiales bacterium, assembly GCA_012799205.1. GTDB lineage: Bacteria > Bacillota > Clostridia > Caldicoprobacterales > Xylanivirgaceae > JAAZLT01. Next base: position 4,531 of record JAAZLT010000136.1, on the reverse strand, counting down.
GTGAAGTAAATGCAGTTGAGCGTAATTTTAAAAGAAGGCCTAAATATATTGATTTTAGGCATGGGTATAACTTTTATAGCCCTAATCTTGCTTATTCTGATTGTAAATGCTATAAGATGGATAACCAATATAGGTAAGAAACAAAATGATTCAGGCAAGACAAATATAGGCAGTGAAGAGGCTAATATTCAGGCAGTAGTTGTTGACTCTGATACTCAGGCGGACAATGGTGAACTGATAGCCGTAATAAGCGCCTCTATCGCAATGATGCTTACAGGTAGCAATCAACGATTCAAGGTTACAAGAATCAGACAGATACCATCTAATACCCCTAAATGGAATAGGGTTGGTAGAACTGAACAAATATTAAATAAACGATAAAATTTTAAATGTAGCTGGGAGGAAGAAATATGAGAAAGTTTGTAATCAAAGTTGAAGGAAAGTCTTATGAAGTAGAAGTCGAAGAAATAACAGGTGGGAAAGCATCATATAGCGAAGAATCCCATGCTGTCAATAATTATGAACCGCAAGTTGTAGAGCCCATCCAAACTCCTAAAGATAACTCAGGCTCCTCTGCAAAAAAGAGTTTAAACGGAGATGCAGTCAATGTGAAAGCACCCATGCCTGGGACCATACTTGATATAAAGGTAAGTGAAGGAGAGTCCGTAGAAAAGGGCCAAATTGTATGCATTCTTGAAGCAATGAAGATGGAAAATGAAATCGTATCGCCAGTGAGTGGAACAGTTGCGCAAATCAGTGTGGCTCAAGGCGCTTCGGTAGAATCTGACGATACATTATTTTTTATTGAATAGATACGGTTATTGTAGGAAGGAGTAAAAATGAATGACAAGGCCTTTTTCAGATGTTTTAATTAGCTTTATAAAAGATACAGGTTTTTTGAATATAACATTGCAAGAATTAATTATGATCATTATTGCGGGCATACTCATATATTTAGCTATAAAAAAGGAATATGAACCCCTACTTTTGTTGCCAATTGCATTTGGGATGCTACTTGTGAACTTGCCCCTAGTAGATATAATGAATAAACCAGAAGGCGGCGGAGTAGGCGGATTGTTTTACTATCTATATAAAGGTGTGGAGCTTGGTATATACCCGCCAATTATATTTCTTGGGATTGGGGCAATGACAGATTTTGGCCCCCTTATTGCAAATCCTAGAAGTTTATTGCTAGGAGGCGCGGCACAACTGGGGATATTTGTAGCATTTATGCTAGCCCTTGTATTTAAATTTGACCAAAATGCAGCAGCATCCATAGGTATAATAGGGGGCGCTGATGGACCTACGGCTATACTAGTAGCTGCTAGTTTAAAGCCGCAATTACTAGGGCCTATTGCTGTAGCAGCCTATTCATATATGGCGCTTATACCCATTATACAGCCGCCAATTATGATGGCCTTAACTACAAAGGAAGAGCGATCTGTAGTAATGGAACAACTTAGACCTGTTTCCAAGCTAGAAAAGATATTATTCCCTATAATTGTTACTATAGTTGGAACATTTTTAGTACCTAGTGCTGCACCATTGCTTGGAATGTTGATGTTGGGTAATTTATTTAGGGAGAGTCTCGTAGTGGATAGATTGAGCAAGACAGCACAAAATGAGCTTATAAATATAGTGACCATATTTTTAGGATTGACTGTTGGTGCTACTGCAAAGGCTGAAAACTTTCTAACCCCTGCCACATTGAAAATTATCGCCCTTGGATTAATTGCATTTGCTAGTGGTACTTCAGGGGGACTTCTTATGGGCAAGCTCATGTATAGGCTCTCAGGAGGTAAAATAAATCCTCTTATAGGTTCTGCAGGAGTATCAGCTGTTCCTATGGCAGCGCGTATGTCACAGGTAGTTGGGCAAAGAGAAAACCCAGAAAACTTTCTACTTATGCATGCTATGGGGCCAAATGTAGCCGGGGTAATTGGTTCGGCTATAGTAGCTGGAATCTTTTTATCCATGTTTTCATAGAGTATAGCTATGTGTTAAAATAATAATGTAAACTACTATTATAACTATATATATAGACCAGATTAGGAGGATTGTTTGTAATGGCAAAAGTTCAAATAACAGAAACCGCTCTTAGAGATGCACATCAATCACTTATTGCCACCCGAATGACTACTGAAGAGATGTTGCCTATAGTAGAACTATTAGATCAGGTAGGATATTACTCCCTTGAAGCATGGGGAGGAGCAACATTTGATGCCTGTCTAAGGTTTTTGAATGAAGACCCTTGGGAAAGATTGAGACAGCTTCGAAAGGTAGCCAAAAACTCTAAGTTGCAAATGCTACTTAGGGGGCAGAACGTGTTGGGCTATAAGCACTATGCAGATGATGTGGTGGAGGAATTCGTAAAACTGGCAGTTGGTAATGGTATAGATATTATCAGAATTTTTGATGCGTTAAATGATATAAGAAATATGGAATGTGCCTTAAATGCTACCATAAAAGAAGGTGCGCATGCTCAGGCAACGGTTGTATATACTATAAGTCCTATACACGATACCAGCCATTATGTAGATACAGCGAAGACATTGGAGAGTATGGGGGCGGACTCCATATGTCTTAAAGATATGGCAGGGCTTTTAACCCCCTATTATGCTTATGAACTAATTACAGAATTAAAGAAGGCAGTGAGTATTCCTATACAATTACATTCCCATTATACCAGTGGCCTAGCCTCTATGACATATTTAAAGGCCATTGAAGCAGGAGTAGATATTGTAGACTGTGCAATATCTCCAATGGCTATGGGTACATCCCAACCTCCTACAGAGCCATTAGTAGCTACCCTGCAAGAGAGTCCGTATGATACGGGATATGATTTAGAGCTTCTAAATAAAATTGCTGAGTATTTCAAACCACTCAGAGATAAATATATAGGTGAGGGACTATTAGATGCAAAGGTACTTGCAGTAGATGTAAATTCACTAATATATCAAGTACCAGGAGGTATGTTATCAAATCTAGTATCACAACTAAGGCAACAAGATAAGCTAGATAAATTTGATGAAGTTTTAAGAGAAGTACCTAAAGTACGAAAAGATCTTGGATACCCTCCATTGGTAACCCCTACAAGCCAGATAGTAGGAACCCAGGCTGCCCTAAATGTTATAATGGGAGAAAGATATAAGATGGTTACAAATGAGGTGAGAGCATATATTAGAGGCGAATATGGAAAATCCCCTGCATCTATAAGCGACGAAATTAGAGAACTTATTATAGGCGATGCACCTATAATAGAGGATAGACCGGCCGATCGCCTAAAGCCTGAACTAGACAAATACAGGCAGGAAATAAAAGAGTATATAGAGCAAGATGAGGATGTACTATCATATGCTCTCTTTCCCCAAGTAGCTATGAACTATTTTCAGTTTAGGCAGGCTGAAAAATATAAACTAGATAATGGCATATTAGATAAATTTAATAAAGTATATCCAGTATAACCCCTAGGGGATGGAGGAAATCCATCCCCTTGAGTTTATATATTTTGCAAGTTATTCTTTTTGCACTTGCAAAATAGCTTATATATGGTAAAATATCACTAAATCAGATTGCTTTTGGGGGTATTGTATGAAAGAGAGCCAAGACTTAATTTATAGAATAAATACCTATTACAAAGATATGAGTAAGGGACAAAAAGTTATTGCAGAATATATACTAGGCAATTATGATAGGGCTGCATTTATGACTGCATCTAAACTAGGAAAGAAGGTAGGCGTTAGCGAGTCAACTGTAGTTAGATTTGCCAATGCTTTAAATTATACAGGCTATCCCCAACTGCAAAAAGCATTGCAAGAATTGGTTCGTAATAAACTTACAACAGTTCAAAGGATTCAAATGACATCTGAGCTAGACCAATCTATGACCATTAAAAGTGTGTTAAAATCGGATATGAGCAATATTCGCATGACTATAGATGAAATAGACAACGAAGGGTTTGAAAATATTGTAGATAGAGTTTTTTTAGCAGAGACCATATATGTGCTAGGTCTTAGAAGCGCCGCTCCTTTGGCAGAATTTATGGGCTATTATTTAAGCTTTATGTTTAGCAATATAAGGGTAGTCACATCGGGAGTAAATGACATATTTGAGCAGACAATGCATATAGGGCCCAAAGATCTTTTAATAGGAATTAGTTTCCCTAGGTATGCCAGTCGCACAATAGAGGCAATGGAATTTGCTAAGAATAAAGGTGCGGAAATCGTGGCAATAACTGATAGTTATCTATCACCTTTGACCAATTATGCTGATTATACACTATTGGCAAGAAGCGATATGGTATCCTTTGTAGATTCCCTTGTGGCGCCTTTGAGCCTTATAAATGCGTTGATAGTAGCTATAAGTTTAAAGCATAAGGAGGATATATCCTCTAGATTTTCAAAGTTAGAAGATATATGGGAAAAGTATAATGTATATGTAGGGAGAAAGAATCAATAGGGAAGTTTTAAAAATAACTTGTAGTATTGCTCTTCCTAGATTATAATGGTATTTAGCTTAACTTTGGAAGGTG
>JAAZLT010000135.1 GCA_012799205.1 Clostridiales bacterium | reverse complement strand
GGCAAGCTTTTCTAAATGGTAAGCGTCCTGAGACGTTTGGAGCGCTTTGGAATCAGGGTGGGACCTTAAAGACGTGTAACCTTTCACCGGAGGATTATTCATGGGTCAAAGAGCTCAAAGATATAGGGTATCAAAATGCATTTATAGGAAAATGGGATGTAAATCCCATATTTGGCCCTCTAGACTATGGTTTTGATCATTTTACCCCCCTAAACGATTATTGGGAATATAGAGAAAAGCATTATCCAAGCCTTAAGTATGAAGAGGGCTGGATGGGAGAGATAGACAAAATTCCCTATAGGGAAAATGTATCTCATTGGCTAGCCTATAAGGCTATAGACTATATGGAGGAATACTCAGATAATGATAAGCCCTGGCATATTCGCTTAGACTTTCCAGGGCCGCATTTGCCATGTAGACCGTCTAAGGAATTTGCGAAGCTCTATAATAGCAATGATATACCACCATGGCCAAGCTTTGAGGAGGACTTTAAAAATAAACCCTATATACAAAAGCAACAGCTTTATAGCTGGAATATAGAGGATTTGACTTGGCAGGATTGGAAAGAGACGGTAGCTCTTTATTATGCCACAATAAGTGAGATAGATAATGCCATTGGAAAGATACTAGATAAGTTGGATAAGCTTAATCAGGCGGATAATACCCTTATTATATACACTGCTGACCATGGAGATATGTGCGGAAGTCATAGAATGATTGATAAACATTATGTCTTATATGACGACGTAGTCAGAGTTCCGCTGGTCATACGTTGGCCTAGTATAGTACCGCCTAATAAGGTAATAGATGAGTATATATATCAATTTTTGGATATACCGCCTACTATTTTAGAGGCACTTGGAGAAGCTTTGCCAGATTTTTTCGTAGGCAGATCCTTACTACCGCTTCTTAAGGGTAGAGACGTCAAAAAATGGCGTAAAGAAGCCGTAACAACCTATAATGGACAGCAATTCGGGCTATATACCCAGCGCATGATAAGAAATGAAACCTGGAAATATATCTGGAATACAACAGATATAGATGAGCTCTATAATCTGCAAGAAGACCCATATGAATTAAATAATCTAATTGGCAATGAGGAATATAAGCCTATTGTCAATTGCCTAAGAAAAAGGCTTTATGAAGTTTTGATGGAAGAGGGAGATGGGCTTGTCAAATCATCATGGATAAAAAGACAGCTACTTAACAACAAAAAACTAGACCACCAGATGTAACTAGATTGTATGGGATGGGTATTTAAGGTATAATTGATTAAGAGGTGGTATAGAGTGCTTCATATAGATTATCTACATGGAAGTGAAATGTTTGATGCAGATTGTATCCCTATATCAGTGAGAATTGCTGAGCATAATAAGAGTCAAAATGGCTATCATTCGCATACATTTTATGAGTTTGTATATATAGACAGGGGATTTTCTACACATTTTTATAATAATACTACCAGCCTTTTAACACCTGGAGATATATTTGGTATGAGACCAGGAGATGTCCATGGGTATGTATATGCTAAGAATACTGTTTTATACAACTGTCTCTTTAATCCCGAGGCCCTACAAATAGAGTTAGAAGAACTAAAAAGGATGCCAGGACTCATGCATATATTAGATGATGAGTATCCGTCTGTTTGGCAAAAGATCCGTCTAGACCCTCTGTCGCAAAAGGAGGCAATTGGATATCTAGAGAGAATGAAATATGAATCTGAAAGGCGAGATATAGGCTGGGAATTAAAGTTAAAGGGGTTACTCATAGAATTTTTAGTGCTTTTTTCACGATGCTATATACAGCAGTACTCAGAGGGAGATGTGAGTGAATATGGCTATACTAAGTACGTATATAAGGCTCTAGAATATATAGAGGAACATTATTTCGAGAAATTTAAAATTGAAGATATTGCATCCTATATAGGCCTTAGTACAGATTATTTCTCCAGAATTTTCAAACAGTTCACAGGGCTTACACCCATAGAATATATAATAAATGTGCGGCTGGCAAAAGCTGTGCAATTTCTTATAGATCCAGATATATCTATTGAAGAGGTTGCATTAGAAGTAGGATTTAAAGACCCTGGATATTTTTCTAGACAGTTCAAACAAGTCCTCAATATGAGTCCATCCCAGTATCAAAGGGAAAACAGCAGAATATAATTAGTTTTAAGACGGAGGGATAAATATGAATCTTAAAATAGGAAGTACAATATGGTATGTGCCTGATTGTTATTATCCGGAGAAAAGTAGTGAGGGATATTATGAAAGTCATGAAGCAATCTGTGTTTTGAACACCGGGGATAGAGATGCTAATCTTAATATAACACTGTATTTTGAGGATAGAGAACCTAGTAGTGGATTTAAGGCCATATGTCCCAGTAAACGAACAAATCACGTTCGATTGGATGAAATCACAGATGGGGAGGGAAGGAAGATCCCGCGAGGAGTGCCTTATGCAATTGTACTGGAAAGTGATGAACCAATAGTGGCCCAATACAGCAGACTTGACACTACTCAGGCAGAGCTGGGGCTAATGACTACCATGGCATATCCGCTATAGATTTCATTGACTTTATTTCTATTTTGGAAAAGAGGTGTAATCATGGATGTTGGAGTTGTAAGCAGGAGTTTTCCACAGCTTACAAATGTGGAAATAGCAGATTTCATGGCTAAAAACGGGTTTAGATGGGTGGAGCTATGCTTTGCTAGTATGGATGCAAACTACTGGCGCTATAACGGGCGATCTGATATTTCGGCTCTCATAGGAGATAAGGCGATTGAGCTGGTAAATGATTACAGGAGTAAAGACATAGAAGTAACAGCCATAGGTGTCTTTACAAATCTATTAGAGCCTGACGAAAGAGAACTTGAGGAAAACCTATTGTATTTTGAAAAGCATATGCAAATAGCATCCCAAAATAAGGTTCCCTTTGTGTCTACAGAATCGGGATTTATAGAAGG
>JAAZLT010000134.1 GCA_012799205.1 Clostridiales bacterium | reverse complement strand
TAAAGAAGATGGAAGATGGTGAACTAAATCGTGTGCTTATGGGCTCTACCGGTGCACTTTTAAGTACTACAAGCACTCAGCAAGGAGAGACCATACCTGGCATAGTTCATCTAGTTTCCATAGAGAATGTGGAGGGTTAATATGGAATATTTAAAGGCGTTTTTGATAGGTGGTATTATATGCACAATAGGACAGGTGCTAATAGATAAGACACAGTTAACTCCTGCACGAATATTGGTATTCTTTGTAACCAGCGGCGTAATTTTAGGAGCGCTGGGGCTTTATGAGCCCATAGTAGAGTTTGCAGGGGCGGGGGCTACCATTCCCATAATAGGGTTTGGAAATGCTCTAGCTAAAGGAGTGATCAAAGAAGTTAAAGCTCAGGGTATTCTCGGGGCATTCACAGGTGGCGTAAAAGCTGTATCTGGTGGAATTGCAGCAGCAATCTTTTTTGGGTACCTAACAGCTTTAGTGTTTGATCCAAAGACAAAGAGATAGAAGAAATCTCCTATCTCTTTTAAGATAAAAGTCTATTTAATTGTTATTAGCATTACTTTCTTCGCTGTTCTCTTCAGTTTCCTCTTCCTCTGGCTCTTCCGGCTCTTCCACGGGCCTTCTCTCTTCTACTTTTTTGGCAGTTTTATCAAATATATCCGAAAGGCTATTGATAGCACTTTCTAGTTTTTCAGGTTCAACAGTCATATTCCCATCTTCATCTAGGGGCATTATAGACTCTTCTAGTTTTTGCTGTAACTTAGCTATAGCCTCTTCTAGCTGCTTTTGCTCATCAGATTTAATCATACTCTTTATATCCGATTTTTTTAGCCATGCCTTTATGCGCTCTATAATTTCTCTAGCATGATGCCTTAATACCTCTAGCTCATTATCCTTTTCTTTCCATTCCTTAGTGTGTATAGGACAAAAATACTTCTTATGGTCTGGATTATCGTAATCTAGGTCGCTAAACCCTGCAAATTCTCTCAAAGCTCCAGGAAAGTATTCCTGCAACTTCTCATCTGGAAGCTGAAGATAGGGCGAATCCTCCGGGAAGGTCACCACAGCCTTAGTGACAACCTCTGATTCAGGGCAATAAGGAGTCGGATATTTACCAGAAGCTTCACACATCTTAACTTTTTTGTGTATATCACATACCTTAGTTGGCACAGCGCCTGCAGGAAAGTATTCTGTGACAAGCTTATGTTCGCCTGAATCTGATTTACATAAATCGCCATTTGGCAAAAGTCCTGACACGCCGCATACGGTGGCCTTTACCACCCCATCTGGCACACCTTCATAAAAAGGTATGTTTGGCAGATCTTCATGCAAAGGTTCCATAAGAGCCTTCCATAGCGGAGCAGCATAATTACTAGCCGTGGTCCCATAAGCTAGAGGATGAAAATTATCATGACCTATCCAAACGGTAGCCGTATAATAAGGGGTGAACCCTGCAAAGTATACTCCTCTATATTCTGCGTTAGTACCGGTTTTACCTGCCACAGGCATGTTTCTAAGCTGTGCACTTGTACCTGTACCATTTCTAACAGCTTCTTGCATCCAATCTATTAATATAAAGGCGGTGCTCTCTTTAAATACAGATCTAGTAATCTGGTTATCCCGGCTTAATATTACTTTATTATCCTTATCTATAACTTTTGTGAAAGAGATAGGCTCCTGATAAACCCCATTATTTGCTATGGCAGCGAAGGCCCCAGCTATCTCTATCATATTATTACCATGGGAGCCTAGAGCTAACCCTGCGGGAGTGGGAGCGCCATCCGTATACCCATCTATATGCTCTCCATTTATCCCAAGCTCAACTAATTTGTTGGCGGAGTAATTGGTGCCAACCCTACTTGGTTCTGCTATTATCCTAGCTGAAACTATATTTAGGGAGCGTCTTATTCCTGTTCTTACATCTGCAGGACCGGTATATCCCCCCCCTTCATAATTTTGAGGATATCCTTTATCACTTACATAGCCCTCTATAGGTACTGGAATATTTTCAAATATAATGCCACCTGGGTATCCTGCCTCTATAAAGGGGGCGTAGACTGCAATAGGTTTCATTGAAGATCCTATGGTCAATTTAGACATAAATGCGCTATTTAATTGCCTTTGTTGTGTAGGAGGCTGCTTACCGCCCACAATACCCTTTAATTCTCCTGTATGTTGATCTATAACTACTGTGGCAATTTGGGGCTGAGGCGCACCTTGATCGCTGACAGCATGTTTTTGCGGGTGTGCAAGCTTTGGCAGATTCTCGTAATTATAGACTACATCTTCTATGGTATTTTGCACATCTGGATCTACTGTAGTATATATCTTAAGACCACCAGCATAGATAAGCTGTTCAGCCTTACGTCTTCCCTCATCACCTTGCCAATTTTTTTGTTGCATAATTTTATCTCGCACATCGTATATGACTCGCTCTATAAAATAGGGCATAGGATACATCTGTTTTGATTGGGGCTTTTCCACTATATATATTTCATTAGACGGGGCATTTAGATTTTCTTCGTTAAACTTAGCCCTATCATATTCATCTTGGCTAATATAGCCATTTTCTAGCATGGTTCTAAGCACTATATTAGTTCTTTTATATGTCCACTCAGGTGTTCCTCTGCCACCTTTGGATTCTGGAAGGAGATTACGGCGTGGATCAAATTTAGACGGGTTTTGAACTGCGCCGGCAAGTATGGCGCATTCCCTAAGCGTAAGCTCATCTAACTCTTTATCGAAGTAATCCTTTGCCGCCACCTTGACACCATAGTTGGAGCCACCTAGATGATTAGTATTTAGATAGGATTCGAGTATTTGTTTTTTATTATACTTTCGCTCTAGCTGTACGGCTAGATACATCTCCTGTATCTTTCTTTTGTATGTCTGCTCCGGGGTTAGAATACTATTTTTTATAACTTGTTGAGTTATAGTACTAGCCCCTTGAACACTACTATTTTTAAGATTGCTTATAAAGGCCCCTGCAAGTCTTTTGAAATCTATCCCCTTATGGGAATAAAACCTCATATCTTCCACTGAGATATAGGCATTTTGAAGTAGCTCTGGTATTTCATCAATGGGAGCCCATACTCTATTTTCAAATCCAAAATATTCCGTTATAAGATCTCCATTAGCATCATATATGAAGGAAGTCTCACTTTGGTCTTCAATCTTAGCCAGATCTAGTTCAGGTGTAGAATCTAAATAGGCTTTACCTATACCAAGCATAGCCCCAAATGTTGCAAATCCTATAATAAATATAAGTAAAATGAACATCTTTAGGGTTGTAACAAAGACTTCCAATGCAAAGTTAGGTCTTTTTCTTATATTTTTAAATCTACGTGACTGACTCTTTTTCTTCCCAACATTCGCCTTGGTACTGTCTATGTTTTGTTCTTTCTTCTCTGTAGAGTCCATCTTAAACCTCCAAATAAAATTTTATCATACTACATTATAACACAATATGCTGATTTTAAAAGTCAGGCTACGTATTATAAATTCATTAAATAATAATTACTTATAGATTAAATATTGATTCAAAAGCATATAGGATCATAGAATATAATGAGGGAAGTGATGAGGTTGAGACTTAAAAGATATAGAGGGAAATATATTTATTTAATACTAATCATTTTTTTGGGGATACTGGGATTTACGATTGTAGATCAGGGAATAAAGCCCACTGTTATAGCCATGTCAGAGGCAAGAGTTGAACATATGGCCACTATCGCTATGAACAATGCCGTAGAAAAGACTCTCGGTTCAGATATAAAATACACAGATCTTGTAAATATATTGACAGATAACAATGGAAATATCACTATGATACAGGCAAATACTGTGAGAATGAACAACCTGGCATCTGATGCATCTAGTATGACATTATTTGAAATTACAAAGATGGGAGATCAAGGTATAGAGGTGCCATTAGGTTCAATGTTTAATAGCAGAATCTTAGCGGGTAGGGGACCTAATATAAAGATTAAGATTATTCCGGTTGGATCTGTATCTACTGAATTTGATACAGAGTTTGAAAATGCAGGCATAAATCAAACTAGACATAAGATATTTTTAAATATGAGGGCCCAGGTGCGTGTAGTGGTGCCTCTGGGTAGTGATGTGGTATCTGTATCTGCCAAGGTGCCTATAAGCGAAACTATAATAGTTGGGGATGTACCAGATTATTATGTAAATATAGATGAAAAGGATAAGATACTGAATCTGATACCACGATAGCATGCCCTGCCGCTGTTTACATATATGTAAGCATATGATATTATTAAATAGCAAATACGAAGTAAAGGGAGGTCTTTAATAGCCATGGCGGGTCATTCGAAATGGTCAAATATAAAGAGGAAAAAAGCAAAGACAGATGCACAGAGGGGGAAAATCTTTACAAAACTAGGTAGGGAGATATCTGTAGCTGTCAAAGAAGGTGGAAGTGATCCGGAATTGAATCCACGTCTTAAGGATGCAATAGCTAAAGCAAAGGCAGAGAATATGCCAAATGATAATATCGAAAGAAGCATCAAAAGGGCTTCTGGAGAGCTAGGCACAGTTCACTATGATGAAATAACGTATGAAGGCTATGGGCCAAACGGAGTTGCTATAATAGTAGAAGTTTTATCTGATAATAGAAATCGTACGGCCGGTGAAATGAGATATATATTCGATAGGGGAGGTGGCAGCTTAGGAGCTTCAGGATGTGTAGCTTGGATGTTTGAAAGAAAGGGAGTACTTGTAATTGAGGATACAAATGGTGTAGATGAAGATGAACTTTTTATGTGCGCCTTAGATGCAGGAGCTGAAGATGTGATTCAAGAGGATGGCGCATTTGAAATCTTGACACTTACTTCAGACTTTACCGAAGTAAGGACCCATTTAGAGGAGAATAAATATACCTTCGTGTCCGCTGATATAGAAATGCTACCTAAAAACTTAGTAGAACTAGGCAATGAGGATGCACAAAAGGTATTGGCTTTAATAGATCAGCTTGAGGATAATGATGATGTGCAAAAAGTATATCATAATCTAAATCTAGAGGGACTGGATCTAGAGTAGAAAGATACTATATATGATGACTAATAAGTAGGGAAATGTGGGAAACTGTAGATATAATAGAGACTGAAAGGGGACATTGATCATGAAAGTTTTAAAAAAAGACGGTACTGTCCAAACCTGTAATCTCGCCAAGATCAAATTATCTATAGCATGTGCTTCTGATGAGGCAAGACAACCTCTTACATTATCCGATTTGGAAATACTAGCAAGAGATATATCTAAAAAAATGAAATCTATGGGCAAGGATATTATAAAAACCGACGATATTCATAGCATAGTATATGATACGCTTATGGAAGGTGGCTTTAGCAAAATAGCTAAGCACTATAAAAATTATGCTAAAAGGCTAGATAGGGAAAATGCTGGCTAATATCTATACATTATATGTATAGAGAGTAAAGACATGGAAACACTATAATCTATAAAGAGGAGGGATTATAGTGTTAACTTTTTTTGGACAGAAGAGAGGTATAATCTATCTAGTGGCCTTGGCGATACTTCTACCCGTATTAGTAATTTCGTATGGATATTTTAAATATATACCCCGTAAGATAGAACAACATGACGAAATGGAGCATATAATGGAGCATATAATTGAGGTAGATAGAGAAACTGAAGCTGTACATGAAGGATATAAGACTCTAACTGATAGTAAGACTATTATATATAAAAACTATAACTATAAGGCATGTGGTCACAGTCATATGATAGAAGAGACGATCTCATACGAAGATATAGGTTTAGATGAAGAGAAGTTTTCTAATAAATATCCGGCTTGGACATTAGATGAGTTTGGCTCTGATATAATTATAATGAAGAGGACGCTTGATGGCTATTGTCCTAAGCATTTTATACTCAAAGATCTAGATGGGATGATAACTATATATAAGCCAGATACAGATGGAAATTTGGGGATAATAAAACAAACCGATATAGCCATTGAATACCTGCCATATGAGCTTCAAACCTGGATGCAAAATGGACTTGCTGTAGATTCACTACAGGATATAGAGAATATGATAGAAGATTTGGATAGTTAAATTTAAGTCTGATAAGATTTATGATATACTATACTAGATATCACGGGGCAGATAAAGAGGGGGTACATATGGAAAAAATACTAGTTACGGCACATTTAAAAGGGCGGGGAATGGATGAACTTAAAAAGAGGTTTAATGTGACCTATCCAAAAGAGGGTAGATTTACAAAAGAGGAGCTATTGGATATTATAGCAGAATATGACGGCATATTAATGGCAGGCCCTGGTATGGATGCCAAGCTAATGAGTGCAGCGAAGAATTTAAAGATAATAAGTGTTTATGGTGCTGGCTATGACAATATAGATATCAAAGAGGCTAGCAGACGAGGTATATTAGTTGCCAATGCTCCCGAATCAGTAAGAGAGGCTACAGCAGAGATAAACTTCGGGCTAATGATAGATGTTATGAGAGCCATTACCAAAAGAGATAGATGGCTTAGGCAAAGTCCAGGGACCAGCTGGGGTAGCCTACCCTATGAAGGCAGGAGCCTATACGGAAAGACCTTAGGCATAATAGGCCTAGGTAGTATAGGAAAGGCAGTTGCGCGCAGAGGCCTTGCATTTGGCATGAGTATAAAGTACTATAATAGGAACCGATTGTCTAGGGAGGTGGAAAATGAACTTAGGGCAGAGTATCTTCCAATGGATGAGCTGTTAAAAGCTTCGGATGTTATATCTATCAATACGCCATTAACAGCTAAGACCCATGGCCTTATAGGTAAAAGAGAACTTGGGCTTATGAAAGAGTCTGCATATCTTATAAATACATCCCGGGGGAAGGTTGTAGATGAAACAGCTTTAATAAAGGCTTTACAGCAAGGCGAGATAGCCGGCGCTGGCCTTGATGTATTCGAGAGAGAGCCCTATGTTCCAGAGGCTCTATTAGAACTTGAAAATGTGGTTTTAACTCCGCATATAGGCACTGCAACAGATGAAGTTAGAGAACAGATGGCCAATGAAGCATGTCAAAACATATTAGATTTCTTTTCCGGCATCACTCCAAAGTCTGCAGTCAATGTATAAGCCAATATAAAATATATTCAGGTTTATAGTAGGTTTATTATAAATTATTGGAGGGGTATATTATGGGTAAAATTTTGGAGATAGCTCGCAGAGCTAAAAAAATCAGCTATAATTTATCAACACTATCTTCAAGTACCAAAGATGGTGCACTTAAAGAGATGGCTAAGGCATTAATTGACAATAGCGAATTTATAATAGAGGAAAACAACCTAGATGTAGAAACTGCCGAGGCCTTAGGCAAGGATAGAGCTTTTATTGACAGATTAAGGCTAGACACGGCGAGAATAGAGCAGATGGCGGATGGTCTTTTGACTATAGAGGCCTTACCAGATCCTATAGGAAGTACTATCTCCACATGGAAAAGGCCCAATGGTTTAGAGATAGGGCAAAGAAGAGTGCCCTTAGGGGTTGTAGGTATCATCTATGAAGCTAGACCGAATGTAACAGCGGATGTAGTTGGTCTATGCCTTAAGACAGGAAATGCTGCTATACTCCGGGGAGGATCTGATGCAATACATTCAAACAAAGCAGTTATAAAGGTTTTATGGGACGCAGCAAAAAAAGTAGGTATTCCTCATGGCGCTTTTTCACTTATAGAAGACACCAGTAGAAAGAGTGCTGAAACCTTGATGAAATTAAATGGATTAGTAGATGTGCTAATTCCAAGGGGAGGGGCCGGCCTAATACAAAATGTGGTCGAAAATGCCACTATCCCTATTATAGAGACAGGGGTAGGCAATTGTCATATATACATAGATGGCCAATGTGACATCTCCATGGCTTTAGAAATTTCCATGAATGCTAAGGTCCAAAGGCCCGGAGTATGTAATGCAATAGAGACATTATTGATAGATGAGAAAATTTCCAATACATTTTTACCCCAGATTGTCGAATCTCTCGAGGCCGAAGATGTTGAGATCAGGGGTTGTGAAAAGGCTAAAAAAATAGTTGGCTGTATAGAGGCATCAGAGGAAGATTGGCATGCTGAATATCTAGATTATATACTAGCTATAAAAGTGGTAGATGGTATAGAGGAGGCCATTGCCCATATTAATGAATATGGGACAGGTCATTCAGAAGGGATAGTGACATCAAACTATTTTAATGCTCAAAAGTTTTTAACTGAGGTGGACGCAGCGGCGGTCTATGTAAACGCCTCTACACGATTTACAGACGGGTATGAATATGGATTTGGGGCAGAGATGGGTATAAGTACCCAAAAACTACATGCTAGGGGCCCTATGGGGTTAGAAGCTCTTACAACTATAAAGTATGTAGTGAGCGGGCAAGGCCAGATACGAAAATAGTATAATCTTATCTTAAGTGGTGGTGTAAAGATGCTAATATTGGGTATAGATCCCGGTTTGGCCACGTTAGGTTATGGGCTTGTCAAAGAAACAGGCGGCTCATTGAATACACTAGATTATGGCACTATAGAGACTAGGGCGGGAATAGACATGCCTAAAAGGCTCGTGCGGATTTACGAAGGTGTATGTCAGCTTGTAGAAGAATTTTCTCCTGATGCAGTGGCCATAGAGGAGCTCTTTTTTAATAAAAATGTAAAGACGGCAATAATTGTAGGACAGGCTAGGGGAGTAGCCATAGTTGCTGCAGCGAAATATAATATAGATGTATATGAGTATACCCCCCTTCAGGTAAAGCAGGCGGTGGCGGGATATGGTAGGGCAGAAAAAGAACAGGGTCAAAGCATGGTTAAGATGCTACTTGGGCTTAGGGAAATTCCAAGACCTGATGATGCAGCAGATGCCCTAGCCATTTCTGTGTGTCATATACATCATATTGGTATGTATGATAAAATTCGGTATCGATAGGGGTTTTTAAATGTTTGCATATATAAATGGTATATTAGACTCTATAGAGGAAAACGAAGTAGTTATTGATGTACATGGAATAGGCTATCTTGTGACTGTTCCCAGTAGCGTAGTAGATAGTCTTCCAGCTCGGGGGGAAAACCTAAAATTATATACCTATTTTGTGGTGAGAGAGGACGCCCAGGAGATATATGGATTTATAGATATATATCAAAAAAGGATGTTTCAAAAACTCATAACCGTATCTGGTATTGGTCCTAAAGTAGGGCTTTCGATACTCTCTTCCATTGATACTATAGACATTTCGACCTCTATAGTATCCGGAGATATAGATACTCTAACTAGAGCTCCGGGTGTAGGTAGAAAGACAGCCCAGCGCATTATATTTGAACTTAAGGATAAGATGGGAGATTTTCAAATAGAAGCTAATTTAGGACGAGTTGAGGCTATACCCAAAGATGGACAGCTTGATGAAGTGATAGAGGCTCTTTTAAGCTTGGGATATAGTAAATCTGAGGCTAACAGTGCTGCAGCTGGTATTGGGGATGCTGAGGGGAGCGTCTCAGATCTTATAAAGATGGCATTAAAAAATCTGGATAGGTAATAGTTTATTGGGGGTATGAATCTTGCCAGAACATAATGATAGAATTGTCTCTTCAACTATGTTAGAAGGCGATACAAGAAATGAGTACAGTCTTAGGCCAAAGACCTTTGATGAATATATAGGACAAAAAAAGGTCAAGGAAAAGTTAAATATATTTATAAGTGCTGCAAAGGATAGAAAAGAAGCACTTGATCATGTGCTTTTATATGGGCCGCCCGGGCTTGGGAAAACCACTTTAGCCAATATAATTGCCAATGAATTGGGAGTCAATTTAAGAGTGACATCAGGGCCCGCTATTGAAAGAACCGGCGATCTGGCAGCTATACTTACCAATTTAAGTGATGGGGATGTACTCTTTATAGATGAGATACATAGGATGAATGCCAGTATAGAGGAGATATTATATCCTGCCATGGAGGACTTTGCCTTAGATATTATAATAGGCAAGGGACCTAGTGCTCGATCCATACGTTTAGATCTTCCGCAATTTACTCTTATAGGAGCTACAACCAAGGCTGGCATGTTGACATCTCCCCTAAGGGATAGGTTTGGGATCATAGATAGATTAGAGCTATACTCTAGGGAAGAGCTAAGGCATATAATCGACAGATCGGCTAAGATATTAGAAGTAGAATTGGATGATGAAGGTGCGATTGAAATAGCATCTAGATCTAGGGGCACTCCTAGAATTGCCAATAGGCTCCTAAAAAGGGTTAGGGATTATGCACAAGTTGTAGAAAATGGAAAGATTAATAAAAGAGTTGCAAAAGATGCTCTTAAGATGCTCGAGATAGATCATATGGGCCTAGATCAAGTGGATAGAAAAGTTATACTTGCGGTTATAGAAAAGTTTGGTGGCGGTCCTGTGGGAATAGACACAATTGCTGCATCAACAGGTGAAGAGGGCACTACTATAGAGGATGTATATGAGCCATACCTACTTCAGATAGGGTTTATAGCACGGACACCTAGAGGTAGAGTTATAACTCATCTAGCCTATGAACATTTTAATATACCATACGAATAGTAGAATTTGAGGTGTAGTAGTATTGAAAGTATCGGATTTTGATTATAGATTGCCGCCGGAGCTTATTGCCCAGCACCCTATAGAAGATAGGGCAGACTCTAGGCTTCTCATATATGATATGGATAGAGATACAATAGCTCATAGGCGGTTTAGGGATATTTTAGGCTATATAACAAAAGGAGATTGTCTAGTCCTAAATGATACTAGGGTAATACCGGCAAGGCTCATTGGCCATAGGGAAGATACAGGTGGAAAGATGGAGTTTTTACTCCTAGAAAAAGTTCAGCCGGATATTTGGCAAGTCATGGCCAAACCAGGCAGACGTGCAGATATAGGTAGAAGGTTTGTATTTAGTAATGGACTTCTCATTGGAGAGGTTTTAGAGATAATAGAGGATGGAACCAGGCTAATACAATTTGAATATAATGGAGTATTTGAGGAAGTCTTAGACAGAATTGGAATAATGCCGCTACCACCCTATATACATGAGCCTTTGGCAGATAGAGATAGATATCAGACTGTATATGCAAAATATGATGGATCAGCTGCAGCACCTACTGCAGGGCTTCATTTTACGCCAAAACTTTTAAACTCCTTAAAAGAAAAAGGTGTAGAAGTTGTAAATATAACATTGCATGTAGGACTGGGGACCTTTAGACCGGTGAAGGTGGAGGATGTTGAAGATCATAAGATGCACTCAGAATATTATAATGTATCTAAAAAGTCCGCAGAGAAAATAAATAGGGCAAAGGCCTCTGGTGGACGTATTATTGCCGTAGGTACTACGGCCTGTAGAACACTCGAGACAGTTTCTGATGAATATGGAATTGTAAATGCCGGATATGGCAGCACTGATATATTTATATACCCAGGATACAGATTTAAAGTTGTAGATGGACTAATTACAAACTTTCATCTCCCAGAATCTACATTGCTCATGCTAGTAAGCGCCATTATAGGCCGAAAGAAGATGCTAGAGATATATGCCGAAGCAGTGGAGAAAAGATATCGTTTTTTTAGTTTTGGAGATGCCATGTTTATAAATAGTAGCCTTGGAAAGGATGCAGATAATGAGTTTTGAATTTGAAATAATAAAAGAATGCAAAGACACAGGAGCTAGAGTTGGAAAACTATATACTCCCCATGGCTGTATTGATACACCAATATTTATGCCCGTCGGAACCCAGGCCACAGTTAAGGCCATGACTCCTAGGGATTTAAAAGAGGTGGAAGCTCAGATAATACTTGGGAATACATATCATCTCTATATGCGGCCTGGAGAAGATATAATAGAGAGGGCAGGTGGCCTACATAACTTCATGAACTGGGATAGGCCCATATTGACCGATAGTGGAGGATTTCAGGTGTTTAGCCTTACAAAACTTCGTACCATTGAGGAAGAAGGCGTACATTTTCGCTCCCATATAGATGGATCTAAACATTTTATAGGACCGGAGGAGTCTATTAGAATACAAAATGCTCTAGGTGCAGATATCATAATGGCCTTTGATGTGTGCTCTCCATATCCCCATGAATATGATAAGGCAAAGGAAGATATGGAAAGGACCATTAGATGGGCAAAAAGATGCAAGGATTTCCACTCTAGGGAAGATCAGGCCTTATTTGGCATAATTCAGGGAGGAATGTATAAAGATCTACGCAGGGCTAGTGCTGAAGATCTTCTCGCAATGGACTTTCCTGGCTATGGGATAGGCGGGTTAAGCGTGGGAGAGCCAAAGCCCCTTATGTATGAAATTTTAGAGGATTTAATGCCTATGATGCCTAAAGATAAGCCAAGGTATTTGATGGGTGTTGGATCTGCCGATAGCCTAGTAGAGGGAGCCATAAGAGGTGTGGACATGTTTGATTGCGTTCTACCCACTAGAATAGCCAGAAATGGCACTGCTATGACAAGCTCTGGCAGAGTTGTGGTGAGAAATGCCACCTATAAAGAAGATTTTACGCCTTTAGATGAAGAATGTAATTGCTATACATGTAAAAATTTTACGAGAGGATACCTAAGACATCTAGTCAAATCAAATGAGATACTCGGCTCGATGCTCATTACCATGCATAATTTAAATTTCTTAATCTCTTTGATGGCTGAAATGAGAGAGGCTATAATTGAAGATAGGCTTATGTCTTTTGTGGAAGACTTTAGGCAAAGGTACAAATAAATTAATGAGTTTTTGTGTTTCTTATTGAAAAGAATCCAAAAACAGGGTATAATTCCAATGGAGATATGGAAGGAGGGTTTATATGCCAACAGACGGAGCGAATCAAGAGGGGACCCCTTTAGGTGCTATACTACAGCTTGTAATGCCCCTAGTTTTTCTATTTGTGATAATGTACTTCTTTATAATAAGACCACAGAGAAAAAGAGAGAAAGAAACTCAGGCGATGCTAGCTGCGATTACTAATGGAGATAACATTACTACCATTGGCGGTATTTGCGGCAAGGTCAAGGAGATAAGAGATGACATTCTCACAATTGAAGTAGGTAGAGATAAGGTCAACCTCGTAATAGAGCGTTGGGCAATAAAAAATGTAGACAAGCCGATATCGGCAGACTAAAAGCCTGTGTACACAGGCTTTTCATTTTTCCACCTAACATAAACTATAAAGAAATTGCATATTATTATACAAGGTAGGAACTTTGGGAGGTGGAGAAAGTGAGAAAGAATGTTAAAAACGTAGACGATGTGATGGGTACAACTCTTATCTCAAATATAATAATAGTGATAAGATCGTCTATAGTTGCAATAATATTGACTCTTTTACTATTTATCATATTTTCTATAGTCATGAAGGTGGGCAATCTAACCGAGGATGTTATACCGCCTATTAGCCAAGTTATAAGGGTGACAAGTATCGCCTTTAGCGGTGCGCTTGCAGCCAGATCTAGTAAATCTAAGGGATGGTTAAAGGGCGCGCTAACAGGTATTACATATATGCTATGGGCCTATATAATAAGTTTATTATTTGGAAACAAAATAAGCTTAGACAGCATTGCGATATCGGACATAGGTATGGGCTTTATAGTAGGTGCCATAGGGGGTATTATCGGGATAAATCTAAAGTAAAATTGTTCTTAGGAGCAACTATGATATGACGATAGGAATATTCCTCTGTCATATCATTTTTTATATTCATATATATAGGCCAATGGGGAAATAGAATGCCCTATATATTGACTGTTAGATATTGAAGTAATATAATTACATGGGAAGTAACTAACGAAGGAGATGAAGATATGAGAAAGAAGAACCTTATTAGCCTATTTATAATAGTACTTGTGGTCTTTGCTGTGGGCTATGTGGTATTAAATGGGCTTAATATAGGGATATATGTTATAGAGCCTGCCCCAAAGACTATAAATCAGGGGCTAGATCTTAGAGGGGGGCTATATGTAACTTATGAGGCACAAGTAGAGGATAGAGATCCAGATAAGGATAACAAGATAAACGGTGCCATGCGCGTTATGCGAAATAGATTAGACAAGGAAAACCAAAACGAGGCAATTATTGTAAGGCAGGGTAGCAAGTGGATAAGGGTAGAAATTCCAGGTGTCAAAGACCCAAGAGATTTAGCCGGAATATTATCTCAACCAGCTGAGCTTAAATTTAAAGATCCAGATGGAAATGTAGTACTAGAGGGAAAGCATGTAAAGACCGCTCAACCGGCATTTGGAGAGATGAATAGACCTGTTGTGGAGTTTGAACTTCATAAAGAGGGCACAGATATGTTTGCAAAGGCCACTAGAGAAAATATCGGCAAAGTAATAAGTATAGAACTAGATGGCAATGTAATATCGGCTCCTAAAGTAAATAGTGCTATAACAGATGGAAGCGGGCATATAACTGGAATGGGTGATATTGAAGAGGCTAGAAGACTTGCCAACCTAATAGAAAGTGGTGCACTGCCTGTACCCTTAGAGCAGTTAGAAATAAGGACCATTGGTGCAACCCTGGGCTCAAATGCTCTACAAAAAAGTATCCAAGCTGGCATAATAGGTACCTTGGCTATACTTCTATTTATGCTTATATATTATAGGTTGCCTGGCTTAGTAGCTGACCTGGCACTTATAGTATATATAATACTGCTCTTTATAGTTCTGGCTGTATCCAAGATCACATTGACTCTACCTGGCATTGCCGGAATCATTCTCTCTATAGGAATGGCAGTAGACGCCAATGTAATTATATTCGAAAGAATACGTGAGGAAATGAATGCAGGCAAGACTTTAAGGGCTTCTGTAGAGTCAGGCTTTAGCAAGGCCTTTAGTGCCATACTAGATTCTAATATAACAACTCTTATCGCAGGATTTGTGTTATGGAGATTTGGGACAGGACCCATACAGGGTTTTGCCAAGACTCTCGTCATGGGTGTTATATTGAGTATGTTTACGGC
>JAAZLT010000133.1 GCA_012799205.1 Clostridiales bacterium | reverse complement strand
TATTAGATATATGTGCCCATATACGGAAATGGTGGTATAATAGAATATATGAAAAGGAGAGGATGAAGAAGATGCCTTTAGGAAAATTAGTAGATGGCTATAGAGAAGATATAATAGGTGAAGTTATTAAGCTCATTAGAATACCTAGTATTATGGGAGAGCCAATGCCTGGCTATCCATTTGGGGAAGGGCCTACAAAGGCTCTAGAATATGTCCTTGAACTGGGAAAAAGACTTGGGTTTAGGGTGAAGAATTTAGACGGCTATGCAGGCTATGCTGAGATTGGACAAGGAGATGAAGTTATCGCTATACTTGGGCACTTAGATGTGGTACCGGCAGGAGATAGCTGGACATATCCTCCCTTCGGTGGAGAGGTACACAATGGACGTATCTATGGCAGAGGTTCTATAGACAATAAGGGGCCTACTGTAGGGGCCATGTATGCTATGAAGGCTGTCTTAGAGGCTGGAGTTCCCTTAGATAAGAGGGTAAGAATAATATTTGGGACCGATGAGGAGACCGCATGGCGTGGTATTGAATATTATTTAGAGCGCGAGCCAATGCCAGATTTCGGATTAGTCCCAGATGCCAACTATCCCGTGATACATGCTGAAAAGGGTATATTGACAATTTCCCTTGGGAGTAAGTTTGATGGGGGTAGCCTACCCTTTGGCATAGATTATATAGAGGGTGGGGATAGGGATAATATGGTGCCAGATAGATGTATATGTACTATAAAAAAAGAAAGAGATATAGATAAGATTCTGACCCATTTAAATAGTTTTAAAAAGTATTCGGGATGTGACCTAAGGGCAGATATAAATTCAGATGGAAATACCTTAATTATAACATCCATAGGAAAGAGTGCCCATGGGAGTACGCCGGAGCTTGGCATAAATGCTATAGGCCAAATGTTGGCATTTTTATGTACTTTAGGCCTTGGCAATAGTTCCATGGAGGAGTTTATACTGTTTTTAAATAATAAAATTGGATTAGATCATACAGGAAAACTTATGGGAATAGATGGTAGTGACAATGTCTCCGGGGATCTTACATTAAACCTTGGAACCATAAAAATAGATAAAAACGGGGCAAAGGCAAACATAAACATAAGATATCCTGTGACATTTGAATTGGATAGCATAATGGAGGATATCCAAAAGGCAGTAGAGAGGAAAAACATAGATGTAAATATAGTCGGACACAACCCACCTCTATATGTAAAAGAAGATGACCCCTTAATATTGCAATTACTTGAAATCTATGAAGAGTTTACAGGGGAGAAAGCAAAGCCTATTACCACAGGTGGTGGAACATATGCTAGAGCTTTAGATTATGCAGTAGCATTTGGCGCTCAGTTTCCACAGACTCCAGATCTTGCTCATCAAGGAGATGAATATATAGATATAGAGGAGCTTATACTTCATACTAGGATATATGCTGAGGCTATAGCAAGACTTGCAGGGGAGAATGATATATAATTGTTAGCATATATCAAAAAGCCTTGCACTGTACTGGGCCATGTTCATCCATTTCGGCTTTATCTTATAAATAATTAGATTTTAGCCGCGGAATGAACCTGGCTCAACTTATATCATCCTATAATGTAGACATACTAAATCAATAAATGGGGCTAGGAGGCTAGAATGGACTTTTTAGTTTTTTTTATCTTTGCAACCCTAAGGGGCTTAAATGCAATTACTATAAAGATGGCGCAAAAGGATCGTATAAAAGATATACATGATTCTATTTGGTTTAATATGGTGTTTGCGCTCTTTCAGGTTATATTTCTATTTTTAATGCCGCCTTGGGGAGGCTATAATTTTAAATTAGATTTACTTATATTACCCGCATTTTTTGGTATATTCTTTTTAATTTCGCAGGTGTTTTTACTGAGGGCTTTGCAAGAGGGACCAACTTCCCTAACAAATATAGTAAATAGTTTTCAAGCTATTGTACCTATTATAGTAGGACTGCTTATTTGGAATGAGGGTATTAGTTCTTTTCAGATGTTAGGTTTGATTCTATTTTTCATAGTATTATTATTGTTTAATAAAGGCTCCTATGATGATGGTAAAGGAACTAAGAAAATGACCCTCAAATGGGCGTTATTTGCAGGAATTAGCGCTATTGGGTCGGGAATTGCCATAATATTCACAAAGCAATATATGTTGACATTTGATGGCTTTATAAAGGAATACCTTATTATCTATAACTGCGTAATACTTATAATAAGTACACCTTATTTGGCTATAAGGGGTATTAGTGGGAAACAAAAATTTGCATTAGATAAGGGCTTCTTACTATATACAGCATCACCTGCACTAATCACGGATATTACAAATACAATTTACATGCTCTATATAGCAAGGTTTCAATCTGCTTTTTTCTTCCCTTTTATGAGTGTTCTTAACATACTCTCTGTGGTTATTATGAGCCGGGTTCTACTAAAGGAGAGGATTTCTAAACCCGCTTATGTAGGCATAATATTAAGCTTTATAGCTATATATCTTCTGGGGATAGGATAAAGATGAATAAATTAATAGGCCTTGAAAAAAATAGTTGCAATTATTTCCCCTTTATAATATAATATACAAAATATATACGGAATCTAAAAGCTGTGAAGGGAAGAGTAAAGGTATAGATAAAAGCTACAGAGAGCTGGTATAAGCTGAAATCCAGCGCTTTTAAAATATCTTGAAGATCATCCCAGAGCTACTAGGTTGAATCAAAGTAGGCT
This sequence comes from Clostridiales bacterium, assembly GCA_012799205.1. Taxonomy (GTDB): domain Bacteria; phylum Bacillota; class Clostridia; order Caldicoprobacterales; family Xylanivirgaceae; genus JAAZLT01. The sequence goes on along the minus strand of JAAZLT010000133.1, from coordinate 6,397 downwards.
TAGTCGGGAATGCACCCGTTATAGTGCAAGGGCGTAAGCCGAGAGAATGTATCGGCCGCGCTTGTAAGAGGCCTATTTTTAAATAATAGGCAAAAATGGGTGGTACCACGAAAAGTTATCTTTCGTCCCTTTATAGGGATGAAAGATTTTTTATTTTCAATAAGAGTTTATATAGGAGGGAGTAAGTATGACAGGTGCAAAAGTATTGATAGAGTGTTTGAGAGAGCAGGAAGTAGAGGTTATATTTGGATATCCAGGTGGAGCCGTCTTGCCCATTTATGATGCTCTGTATGATGTCAAGGATATTAGACATGTAGTTACAGCTCATGAGCAAAATGCTACTCATGCAGCTGATGGTTATGCAAGGGCTACGGGAAAACCGGGGGTGGTTATAGTTACATCCGGCCCTGGGGCTACCAATACAGTTACAGGAATTGCAACAGCATACATGGACTCTGTACCTATGGTGGTATTTACAGGGCAGGTTGCAACATCCTTAATAGGTAGGGATTCATTTCAGGAAGTGGATATAAAGGGTATTACAACCCCCATAACAAAGCATAACTTCCTTGTAAAAGATGTAGATGAGTTGGCGGATGTAATAAGGAAAGCCTTTATGATTGCAAGATCTGGAAGACCTGGGCCAGTCTTAGTGGATATACCAAGGGATGTACAAGTGGCGAAAACTAATTATATTAAGACAAAAATAGACGCCCCAGAGGCAGCTAGGGATCCATTTAGACCAGAGACATATAAAAGGCAAAAGATAGATAAGATATTAGATAGGGCAGTAGAATTAATAGAAAATAGTAAAAGACCTATTATATTAGCAGGTGGTGGCGTTACCATATCTTGTGCAAGTCAAACTTTATTATCCTTTGCAAGGCATATTGGATCTCCTGTAGTATCTACCCTAATGGGACTTGGTAGTTTCCCGGCAGCTAATGAACTCTTTCTTGGGATGGTAGGTATGCATGGGACACGATATGCAAACTATGCCCTAACGGGGAGTGATTTGATAATAGCGGTGGGTACAAGGTTTAGTGACAGAGTTGTAAGCGATAGGAAGAGGTTTGGCAATGGTTCTAAGATCATACACATAGATATAGATGCTGCAGAGATAGATAAAAATGTTACATCCCATGTATCATTATTAGGAGATGTAGGCAATATGCTTGAGGCTTTAGTGGGAAAAGTTTCAAGTAAAAATCACGAAGATTGGCTAAGCGAGATACAAAAGTGGAAAGATGAGTACCCACTTAAATGGGATGAAAGCAGCGCCCTAAATCCTCAATATATAATAGAGAAATTGAGCAATCTTACTAATGGTAGAGCAATAGTGACCACCGAAGTTGGGCAAAATCAGATGTGGACAGCACAGTTTTTCAAGTTTCAAAAACCTAGAACCTTAATAACCTCTGGGGGACTTGGCACTATGGGTTATGGCCTTGGAGCATCCATGGGAGCTTGTATAGGTAGACCTGATATGCAGGTTATAAATATTGCAGGCGATGGCAGCTTTAAGATGAATCTTACGGAGCTCACTACCATATCCCGTTATAGACTTCCTATAATACAGCTTGTATTAAACAATAGCAGCCTTGGAATGGTAAGGCAGTGGCAAAATCTATTTTTTGATGAACGCTATTCTCATACCTCTTTAGGAGGAAATGTAGATTTTATAAAACTTGCCAAGGCTTTTGATATTGAAGGAGTAAGGGTGACTGATAATAGTCAAGTAGAGGATGTGCTCAAATATGCGCTCGATAAGAGGGGGCCAATCCTCATTGAATGCGTAGTGCATCCAGACGAGATGGTGCTTCCTATAGTACCACCTGGCAAGTCAATAGATGTTTTAATAGATTAGATATAATAGAACTAAATCTCCCTACTTTTACCTAGTATTATCTAGCATAGGGAGGTTTAACTATGTAAGGTCTACTAATTATCATATATATTGCTTGCAATGTCCCGAGGTTTTGGATAATATTATAGTCAAGACTAGAGCTAAGTACTCACTATTACTTCACAGGCATCAGGTATAAGCTAGCATGGTTCACTAAATGTAACACAACACTATAAGAAAGAGGTGCTTTTATGGATAAGGTAAGGGTTGGCATTATCGGTTGTGGTGGTCGTTCCTATGCACATGTTAATAAACTGGTAGATTTTGAGGATGTTGAGATTGTAGCAGTTGCAGATCCTATTGAAGAGAGGCGTCTAAAGATGGCAGAAAAGACTGACGCTAAACGTATTTATAAAGACCATAAAGAGCTCTATGACAATGAAGCAACCGATGCTATAGATGTAGTTTACATAAGTGTAGAACCAACGGCTCATGACGGCATAGAGGAGGGGGCCATAGAAAAAGGTTGGCATTTTGCAGTTGAAAAGCCTATGACTCTAGACATAGATCAGGCTGAAAATATCGCGAAGGAAGCAAGGGATAAAAAAATAATCACATGGGTTGGTTTTCAGGATAGGTACCTAGACATTGTAGATGCTCTTAGGGAAGAACTCCCTAAGCATAAAACAGGGCTTGTATATGGCTCTTGGATAGGCGGCATACCCATGCTTTGGTGGTGGCTCAAAAAGTCTACCTGTGGCGGGCAATTGGTAGAGCAGAATATTCACCTTTTAGACATGCTTAGATATTTATATGGGGAGCCTAAATCTGTATATGCTACTGCTTCAACTGGCATAGTAGAGGGTGTAGAGGGCTATGATACTGATGATCACTCTACAGCTGTTATAAGATTTAAAAACTCGGTTACGGCTACCTTGGTGTCAGGCTGCTATTTAACGAAAGAGAATCCTGGCAGCCACAACGGGCTTTTAATAACCTGTGACGATATGATAATAGACTATAAACTCAGAGACTCTGTCACATTCAGCACCCGAAGCGAAGTGCGCAAACTAAAAACAACGCAGGATCATCACTACGTTGCGAATCGTACATTTATTGATGCCGTAAAATCTAAGGATGCATCTAAAGTAAGATCACCTTATGAGGATGCACTTAAGACCTTAAAGCTCGGATTTGCCGCAAATGAATCTATGGAGACGGGTCAGGTAATAACATTATAAATAGTATAACCCGGTAATACGGGTGGATTAGCCTAAATCATATACTCGCAGAAGATGTAATAACTTTAAAAGATAAAGATATCCATCCTCAGGGGTATATTCGGTCACAAGCTTTAGCACGCTTTTTTAAAATTGAAGGGGGAAAATAGATGATAAAACTATCCTCATGTATAGAGATGATGTTTAGGGAAGTACCCTTTGAAGATAGGATTGCAGAAGCTAAGAGAGTTGGATTTTCTGCATGGGAGATGTGGAGCTGGACTAATAAGAATATAGAAAGCTTAGTAGAGGCTACGGAAAGGGCGAACCTACCTGCAGTAGGATGCGTTGTAGGCAGCCAAGATGAAAACCTACTGGCTACTTGGCAAGAGGGGGGAATGCTAGTAAAAGATAATGCCTATTTATTTGGCGAAATGGTGGAGGAGACTATAGAAAAGACAGAGCCTCTTAATATCAAAACATTTATAGTGACCACAGGCAATGCCCTGCCTAATGTGTCAAGGGATGCTCAACAAGAGGCAATAGTTGAAAGCTTAAAAGTGGCTGCTCCAATACTTGAGAAAAATGGTTGTATTCTGGTTTTGGAGCCTTTAAATATATTGGTAAACCATATGGGGCAATACCTATATAGATCAGATCAAGGTTTTGAAATACTTAGAAAGGTCAATAGCCCAAATGTTAAGTTATTATACGATGTATATCATCAGCAAATAACAGAGGGAAACCTTATAGACACTATTAGGGAAAATATTGACGCTATAGGGCATTTCCACATTGCTGATGTACCAGGAAGATGCGAGCCGGGAACTGGTGAGATAAATTATAAAAATGTTTTAAAGGCCATATTAGAGTCAGGTTATAGAAACTATGTAGGGTGTGAGTATAATCCGTCAGAAGGCAAGACTACTGAAGAATCTGCAGCTCAGATTTTAGATATAGTAGGGTCTATATTGTAAATAGGTTCTAGGGTATCCAAGGGATTGAGAATACTATAATATATATCGTACAAATATAGAAATGAGGATGTTACAAAATGAAGGCAAATGAATATCAAGAGGCAGCTCTTAGGACGGCTAGCTCAACGGCCACTAAAGATCTAATATTAAATGGGGCACTTGGCCTAGCTGGGGAGAGCGGAGAAGTGGCAGATCATATAAAAAAGCATCTATTTCAAGGACATGACCTAGATAGACAAAATCTTGTGAATGAACTTGGTGATATATGCTGGTATATAGCCATAATGGCTGAGGGACTAGGATACACCCTAGAAGATGTTATGAAATTAAATATAGAGAAACTCCTAAGGCGGTATCCGGACGGATTTGAAAAGGAAAGAAGCATCAATAGATAGTAAAGCACAGAAGGCTTTAACTAAATAAATTTATGGAGGACAATATAATGAGATATGGTATGTGGACCAGTTATTTGTATGAATATTCCCCTGAGAAGATGGTAAAGACCTTTGCAGAAAAAGGCTGGATGAACCTAGAATTATCGACAGAGCATGGAGAAGAGCTTTTAGAAAGAGGAGACCCAGAAACGGAAGGGAGCAGGCTTAGGGAATATGCAAAAGACCTAGGGGTGACATTTCCCCAAGGACATTTGCTTTTACAGGCAGATATTGTAGATCCCGATCAGGATAAGGTAATTGATACACTTAAGCGCTGGCTAGATCTATTTTATGCGGTAGGTATAAGAGCCGCAGTGCTTCACTCTAAAGGATTTAAATCTAGAGGTATGTCAGATGAAGAAATAAGGATAAGACAGGTCAGCTCCTTAAGACGCCTGACAAAACATATAGAAAATACTGATATGTATATATGTTTAGAAAATCTCTTTAGCGGCCCAGAGACTTCTGCAGAAGGCCTAATAGATATTATAGAGGAGACGGGGGAAGGTAACCTAGGTATCTGTCTAGATACGGGACATCTAAATGTGGTTGGTGGCAATCAGGAGGAGTTTATAAGGACAGCTAAGGATTATCTAAAGGCCCTTCATATAGCCGATAATGAGGGGAAGAGTGATCAGCATCTGATGCCATTTGGAAGAGGTACAGTGGATTGGGAAAGCGTATTTAATACTCTGAAAGAAGTAGGGTATAATGGGCTATACAACTTAGAGATACCTGGAGAAACTATGCGCTGCCCACTGGATATGAGGCTATTAAAGCTAGACTATATAAAAGAGATGATGATTAAGGTTTTACAATAGACCATAATTTTACTTAATATAATATCAAACCTTCTCATAATGTAATATTGACTCTACTGCAACAACTCCCAATATGGATCTATGTCAATACTTCTGACAAAAATTTAGGCTTTTTATTAAAGTCCAGAGCTGAAGCATGAATTTTAAAACCGCATAGATAAAGGTTTCAAAGGGACCCCAAAAAATATTTTGTCTTAAAACAGCCATGAACAAATGAAACGGGAAATGTTATGATAGTATTGGAAAGGTGGGTGACATACCATGGACAATACTATCAGAGTGTTTTCCGGCAGGGCATTCTGCCCTGAAGATATAAATTTGGTTAAATGGGTAATAAAAACATATCCTAAATTATCCGTAACAGAGCTTGCATCAACCATATGTGAGATTTTAGATTGGACTACTCCGGCGGGTGGAGCAAAAAAGGATCCATGCATAGCATTTTTAGGTCAGTTTGAATCAGAGGGGCTCATAAAACTGCCGTCTAAGATGGAGAGCAGGATCAGAAGCGGCAGCAAATCTGTTACCAGACCGGATAAGATAGATTTTGATACTACCGAAATTATAGGTGATATTAATTCTTTAAAGCCCATTCGGCTTGTAATAGCAAGACCGGGAGAAGATTTAAACAGGTGGAGATCCTATGTTGATCAATATTATATGTTAGGGTTTAAGAGGATGTTTGGGTCGCGGCTGCAATATTTCATCAAATCCGGTGATCTAGAACTGGGGTGTATACAATTTTCAGCTTCATCATGGGCATTAAAGGACCGGGATGATTGGATTGACTGGAGTATCGATGATAAGAAGCAGCGCCTTAACCTAATTGTCAATAATAGCAGGTACCTAATTTTCCCTTGGGTACATATCCCAAACCTAGCCAGCAAGGCATTATCATTGTCGATAAAGCAGATACAAAGAGATTGGTTATGTGAATTTTGTTATGCCCCTGTTCTTTTAGGAACTTTTGTGGATAAGGAACATTTTGAAGGTACATGTTACAAGGCATCTAACTGGCTTTATCTTGGTCAAACCAAGGGACAGGGTAGAAACAATAGAGATCGTAAGCAAAATAGATCAAAAAAGGATATCTATGAAT
>JAAZLT010000013.1 GCA_012799205.1 Clostridiales bacterium | reverse complement strand
TGCCAGCCCATCTACAGTTGAGCTTTATAAGAAGCAGGCAAAGACAGCGGGACAAATGAGAGTCTTTCGAGCTGTTGATCTATTTGTATCCCTTGAATCTGAGCTTAAATGGTCAAATCAGCCAAGAATATTATTAGAGCTTACCATTGCTAAACTATGTAGACCAGAAGAAGAAAAAGACTTTGAATCTTTGATAGATAGATTAGAGACTTTGGAGCATCGATTAGAAAATATTCATGATATACAAAATATACAAAAGAGCCCTAAGATGGTAGCGCATAAGCCTTTGGCGGATATAAATGAACCCCTGGCTGATGAGACAGATGTCTTAGGAAATGACCATGATGAAGTCAATGCTTTATACACTAAACCTGACAGAAAAAAGGCGCCTGCATTAAAGGGATCGAATGATGACTATATGATAGAAGATGACAAGCTAAATGCAGACAAATTGCCTGCACCAAAGCCAAAGGTAGAGGATGTTGACCTAGCTAATGTTTGGCCTGAAATACTAAAGACCATAAAAAAGGAGAGAATAGCGCTATATCCTCTAGTGAAGGATGCACGGCTTAAAGTTGAAGGTAATATTGTTCATCTGCTTTTTTCGCATGATCAAGGTTTTTTACTTGCAGCAATAGATAGGGAAGAGAACCGCAAGTTTATAGAGGATATGGTCTTGAAAGTCAGTGGGGAGAGCTTTAGAATAAGCTGCGCCCTAGAGGGAGAGGAAAAGATATTTAAAGCCAAAGAAGATCCGCTAGTTCAAAAAGCCATAGATATATTTGGCAAGGGCAATGTGGAAATAGTTGATGATATGTAATAAAGATAATATAATACCAATAAGAGAATGATAAATAGAGAGGAGTTTTACCATGGCAAGAGGAGGATTCCCAGGAATGGGAAATATGAATCAAATAATGCAGCAAGCGAAAAAAATGCAAAAACAGATGGAGGATGCTCAAAAAGAATTAGGCGAAAAGACTATTGAAACCACCGTGGGTGGGGGTATGGTCACTGTCACTGCAAATGGAAATAGAGAGATACTTTCTATAGATATAAAACCCGAAGTCGTCGATCCGGAGGATGTGGAGATGCTAGAAGATTTAGTTTTAGCAGCTGTAAATGAAGCTTTAAGAAATGTAGATGAAATGGTAGGTAAGCAGATGAGTCAGCTTACAGGCGGTATGGGAATACCAGGCCTATTTTAACTAAAAGGGGACTAGATGATGAATTATTATGCTCAGCCCATAGCTAAGCTTATAAATGAACTTTCCAAGTTGCCTGGAATTGGTAACAAGACAGCACAACGTCTTGCCTTCTTTATAGTAAATATGCCAAAAGATCAGGCCAAAGATCTAACTGAGGCTATAGGGGGAGTTAAAGAAACGATAGGACTTTGTACTATCTGCGGAAACCTTACAGATAAAGATCCTTGTAGTATCTGTTCAAGCCATAGAAGGGATAGATCTGTAATATGTGTTGTAAAAGATCCTAGAGATGTGGTAGCCATGGAAAAGATGCAAGAGTATAATGGGTTATATCATGTACTTCATGGTGCAATATCTCCTATGCAGGGCATAGGCCCTGATGATATTAGGATAAAGGAGCTATTATCCCGCCTGGAGGATGATGAGCTTAAAGAAGTGATACTGGCCACTAACCCTGATGTGGAAGGGGAAGCTACGGCTATGTATATAGCACGACTCATAAAGCCACTAGGGATACTTACCACTCGCATTGCACATGGAATACCAGTAGGGGGGGATCTGGAATACGCAGATCAAATTACACTACAAAAATCCTTTGAAGGCCGTAGAGAAGTCTAAATTAGACTTCTCTTTTTGTGAAAAACATTATTATTGCTCCTATACCAAACCCCAATAGCACCATCCCGTATATCATGCCCATATACTTAAGACCAAAATAATCTGCAATAAGAACCAGAAATGTTCTCAAATGCCCCCATATATATGCTACACAAAGACATACCTAGATGGTTATACCTACAATTATAGGTATCCGCCGATTTTGTGTATCACTTTTAACCATATCCTACCTCCCTGGGTTATCTTGTTATTCTCCATATAAGAATATATTCGGTAGGATAACTACGCAATAGCTTTTTAATAGCCTTCAAAATTATTATAAAATCATCTCTCCGCTGTTCTATGATATAATTTCATCCATCTCCACTACACGCTTTTCTTTATATGACATATAAGCTGCCTCCATGAGCTCTGTCAACCAAATTCCATCTTCTAGACCAAATATAATCTGTTTATTATGAACAATACCATCGACCCACTGCTCTATGGGGCTGGGTAGAGCCTTTGGAAGTTCGGTAGGTGTAATCCATCCCTTAAACTTGTTATCCATTTTATCAGATATAAGCCTTACCTTGTTTTCTGGACCTCCAACAAATAGGCTTCCCTCTGTACCATATAGTTCTAAAGAATATGGACTATGAGAAGATACAAATCCTGTCTCATTGATTGCCATAGCTCTATTTTTAAATTCGATTATACTTACAGCATTGTCTTCTACAGGTCTATCTGTATAATTATTGAACATAGAATTCACACGCAGGGGCTCTCCAAGCAGCCATCTAGCTAGATACATACCATGTGCACCTAGATCCATCATAGCTCCACCGCCACATTCGATTGGATCATAAAAATGCTCTGGAAGCCAATCTGCTACAGAGCCATTATGGGCATTTCTTATCCTAAGTAGCGTAATATCCCCTATAAGTCCCTCATCAACCACTTTCTTCGCAAATAGGTTATAGGGCATTGTCCTTTGCGGATAGGATATACAAAACTTCACCCCAGATTCTTCAACAGCCTCCGCAATCTCTTTACACTCCCTGACAGTGATAGCCAAAACCTTTTCAGTGAATATATGCTTGCCAGCCCTCGCTGCAGGCACCATAACCTGCGTATGTAAATTAGTAGGTGCATTTACGACTACCGCATCTACATCATCTCTATTTAATATATTATCTAATTCCTCCTCAAATGCAATTCCAAGCTTTTGAGCCTGCTCTCTGCCTCTATCTACATTTTCATCCCATATGGCAGTTATATTTACACCGTCTATCTTCTTAAGTTGTCTTGCATAGCCCTCTGCATGAACATGCCAATAACTTAACATAGCTACATTTAACATAATTTGTCCTCCTTTTAAAATACACAATCTCGTATGCTATGATTTTAATTATACCACCTGAACTTTATGCTTGCAATTACCTTACTAATGGGTGAAGAGGCTATGTTTGTGTAATTGCTGTATTTTATATTACATATAGTATATAATGTATTATAGAAATTATAGAAGGAATGATCTATATGCGAGTTTTCATTGCGCTAGAGCTTGATTATATAACTAAGGATCGTATAGCGAATATACAAAGTGATATACTCCCCTATTGCAAGTCTAGCAACTACACCCTTAAAGATAATTTACACCTTACGTTAAAATTTATTGGCCAGGTGCAGAAAACAAATATAGCCAGTATAAAAGAAGTTATGCGCACCACTGCCACAGAAATATCTCCTTTTATATTTACTCTCAACAAGCTAGGCCGATTTATACAAAGGGGAAAAAGTTTGATTTGGCTTGGATCCAGCGAAAAAAACATAAAGCTTGCAAACCTTCATAAAGTAATTGATGAAAAATTGGCCCTTAAAGGTTATTCAAGAGATAAAAGGTCATTTAGAGCCCATATTACTATATGCAGGCAGGCTGATCTTATTATATCCTTTGACAGGCTAGAAAAGCTTATGCAGATAGATTCTATAGATATTACGGTGGATAAGCTCACTCTCATGGAAAGTCAGAGAATAGATGGAAGACTCGTCTATATTCCAATCTTTCGATGTCCACTAAGTGGATAGACTTTGATTTTAAGGGAGGTTAAAAAGATGCCGGAGATTATAAAGATTGTAAATCTAACTAAAAAATATAAGGATGTATATGCTGCAAATAATATAAATCTGTCTGTAACAAATGGGGAAATATTTGGGCTTTTAGGTCTCAACGGGGCAGGTAAAACTACTATTATAAGGGCTCTTCTTGGTATGATAAGACCAAATAGTGGCCGTTGTTATATCCAAAACCAGAGGATTGGTGTAGAAAATATAAACACTTGGAATGATGTAGGCTATATTGTAGAGACCCCACATTCTTATCCTGAGCTAACAGTTCGTGAAAACCTAGAAATCATTTATAGATTAAGGGGATTAAATGATAACAATGCCATAGATTGGATCGTCAAAAAACTAAAATTAAAAGATTATGAATCACGTAAAGTAGCTCATCTCTCTTTAGGAAATGCACAACGCCTTGGCATAGCAAAAGCTATGCTCCATAAGCCTAGAGTTTTGATATTGGATGAGCCAACCAACGGTCTAGATCCTGCAGGCATAGTAGAGATTCGCAAACTCCTAGTTGATTTAGCGCAAAATCTGGGCGTAACCATATTAATATCTAGTCATAAATTGGATGAAATTTCAAAGATGGCTACAAATATAGCTATAATACATAAGGGTAAACTTATAAAAATGATAAATAATCAAAGCTTAAAAGACGAACTAGAGAAGGTATTGTTATTAGACGGTCGCGATAGGTCTTCTATAAAATCTATTCTTGTAGAGGCTGGATATAATGTTTCTATCGCAAATATAAACTCACATGATATCCCATCTCCCATGATACTTAAGGATAAGCTGGCGATCGATCACCCTGAAAAGATAGCTACCTTACTTGTAAATGCAGGTTATCCACCGACGCTTTTAAAGGTTCAGAGAGAAGATTTAGAACACTACTTTTTACGTACTATAGCTAAATATGAAGGAGGGTTAGATTGAATAAGCTATTTACTTGTGTCTTTATAGAATTTAAAAAGCTCTTTCGCTCTAAGGTGCCTTTAATAACCACACTAGCGCTTACTATGGTACCTTTTATGGGTGGGTTTTTCATGTTCATATTAAAAGATCCCAACCTTGCCGAGAGTCTCGGGTTTATATCTGCAAAGGCGCATATTATAGGGACAGCTGACTGGGGTTCATATATGGATCTTATTTCGCAGGCCATTTCAATTGGAGGTTTATTGGTATTTGGATTTATTACAAGCTGGATCTTTGGCAGAGAATATGCAGATAGGACTATAAAAGATCTATTGGCTATTCCTGTATCTCGAAGCCTTATTGTATTTTCAAAATTTATTGTGGCCATTATATGGCCGTTTATGCTATCTATATATGTGTTAATTCTAAGTCTTATTATAGGAATGGTTATTGGCATGCCGGGGTTTACATCTAGTTTACTAATAGATGGGGTTTTTATTTACATGATCTGCTCAATACTTACCATGCTTTTATCTACGCCGGTAGGGCTATTCGCCAGCGCCGGCAGGGGATATCTATCACCGCTGGGATTTGTCATATTTACTCTAGTGTTGGCACAAATTATAGCAGCCACAGGCTATGGAATGTATTTCCCCTGGGCTATACCTGCTATAATTGCAGGCATAGCCGGAAAATTTGGTATAATAGAGCATAGCAGTATCCTTATAGTGCTTTTTACAAGTTTAATTGGTATAATATCCACTATACTTTGGTGGAGATTTGCCGAACAACATTAACGTTATATAAGTGCAAGAGAAAGCTCCATCATCTCTGTAAATGTAGTCTGCCTTTCTTCACTTGTACACTCTTCACCTGTAAATGGCAGATCCGATATGGTACATATACATAGGGCGTTCTTACCTGCATCTGCAGCATTCATATATATAACCGCTGCCTCCATCTCCACTGCCAACACTCCTAGCTTTTGCCACTTCTTTAGGCCCTCAGACTTATCATAAAATATATCAGATGTGAATACATTTCCAACTCTTATGCTCAAATCTCTTTCCCGTGCAAGCTTAACTGCCTTTTCTAAGAGTTCATAACTTGCAATAGGTGCAAATATGCCTGGTAGCTCATATTGGCGGCTATAATTTGAGTCGGTACAAGCCCCCTGAGCAATTACAATGTCTCTAAGCTTGATATCATCGCTAATACCTCCAGCGGAGCCTACTCTAATAATATTATCTACATCATAAAAATTAAATAGTTCATAGGTATATATCCCTGCAGATGGTACACCCATACCATGCCCCATTACGGATACCTTCTTACCTTTATAGTATCCCGTAAATCCAAGCATACCTCTTACTCTATTAAAGCACTTTGCATCCTCTAAAAAGTTTTCTGCAATAAACTGGGCCCTTAAGGGATCCCCAGGCATAATAACTGTAGATGCAATATCTCCCTTTTTCGCCTCAATATGTGCAGTTGGTACACTCATTTTATCACCTTCCCATTTTATGTTTTAAATCCTTCTTTAAATATCTAACTATCTACCACAAACAATAAAGTAGGCCCAAGATCAAATATGGCCTTTGAAATCATATCTCCTTTTAGAGTAATTTGCATCTTTAGAAAATGAGATGTCTCTAAAGGCCCTGTAGGAACTGATAGGTAGAATTCTGCCAGAACAAACTTCTGAGGTCGGATCGCTATCATAAGACTATTCCCTGGCTCTAAAGTCCAGCCATAAGGAGGCG
>JAAZLT010000132.1 GCA_012799205.1 Clostridiales bacterium | reverse complement strand
TACTTATAGCAGCTAAATACTTGATCCAATATATTCTAGAGGATATTACTGCAAGTAGAAGTATCAAAATACTATATAACCCAAGCCAAAGCCCTGACTGCCTCGCTCTACCCCTAGGGGTTTGGGTTATAGCAATATCAGCATATCCTAAAATCGCGACTATGGGAAATATAATTAGCATCCCTGTAGCAGCACCCTGAGATTGGAATATAGGCCACCATTGGGGCATGTCTACCCCTCCAGCGGTAGATAGTTGCTGGGCAACATCTGGTACTACAAGTACTACTAACGGTATAGGCCACATCTTTTGCATTACATATGCACCTGCGGGTTTAAATCTATCCTTCTCTACATAAACGGGGAGACTAGATCTATGACCGCTAAAAAATATTAGCCCACTCTCCATTAAATGAAGTATCCCAACTAGAGCGATAATAGCAGAGACATCGATCTTTGGCCAATTAAATAATAAGCTAATAATAGAGATTATCCCAGCTGCATAGGAAAAGCACATATATCTTTGATTGAATAACATTAGGAAAACAGCTATAGGCCATATCATAAGAATGGCCTTATAATCTATGGTAATCCCTAGCAGCACAATTATAAAGCTAGCAAAAAGTCCTGATAGCATCCCATATAATATCTGTTCTAATAGCTGATTTGATATCTTATACCTATTAAATCCAAGCCAAGACTCCTCCAAGTGATATCCGCCCTTTAAATTCCAATATACTATGAGTACAAGAAATACGAAAAATACATTGGTAAAGGATTGCAAAAATGTGGAGAATAATAATCTTATGAAATCCAATTTATTGCCCTCCTAACATCTTTAATTCATCTTATAAGTTTTTTCTTTATCTCTTCAATAGCCCCCTGTAAGGGAATATCCAATTCTAGGGGAAGATCCTCATTTGGATTTTCCTTGAGAAAATCTATGGCAGCCTGCCCTAAGTCTATCTCAATATCTGGTACCACACCTTTTTCGTGTATATCTCTGCCCTTAGGTGTGAAGTATTTGGAATTTGTAAATTTTAAACCAGAGCCATCTTTAAAAGGTTTCAGTGTCTGTACAACACCCTTGCCATATGTTGTCTTCCCGACTATAGTCCCAACTCCATAGTCTTGTATAGCACCACTTAAGACTTCAGATGCACTTGCACTATTTTCATCTACAAGAACAACTAGAGGAATATCTAGATAATCTGCTTTGGATTTATAATCTTCCCTGTTTCCAAGTCTATCCTCTCTATATGTTATGATACCTTGCGGTACCAGCATATTAGCAATATTGACACAAGTATCAAGTAGCCCACCTGGATTTCCTCTAAGATCTACTACAAGACCTTCCATTCCCTGCTTACTTAGATCATTTAATGCATTTGCAAAGTTCTTATCAGAGTTTTCATCAAACTGGTAGAGCCATATATATCCTATATTATCTTCTATCATCTTATATTCTAAATCCGGAATATTCACCACAGCTCTTTCAAGGGTATATTCCTTGGTAGTACCATCTCTAAGTATCGTCACTTTTACATCTGTCCCCGGTTTACCTCGCATATGAGCCACTGCTTTATCCATCATGGACCCATCTACATCCATATCATCTACTTTTATGATCTTATCATCGGCCACTAGCCCTGCCTCAAAGGCAGGACTCCCCTCAAATGTCTTTATTATAACTATTTGATTATCCTCTTCATCTATTGTGACCATCATACCAACGCCTGCATAACTTCCCTTGGTGCGCTCCATAAAGTCTTCAAATTCTTCCTCTGTAAAATAATAAGTATATGGATCCCCCAGTGAAGCTACCATACCCTTTATCGCACCTGTCATCATTTCATCATCACTTGGCTCTTCTATATAATAACGCTCTAGGGTATCCCTAACCTCATCTAACTTGTTATATCTCTTCGCCCTAGATAGATTCTTCCCAGATAATATCCCATCACCTGTCTTTATATCCATATATGTGCTTAACTGTATGGAAAATATCGAAGATACTATCGCCGTAACTATCACCAATAAAATAGCGCCTATTATGGCCTTTCGCTTACTGATCATATTTAAATCCTCCCTACTGAGTCCTATTAAGATATTATATCATCTTAGATGTAGCTTTACAAAACAAAAAATTAAGAGGTCTACTCTATCTATTGTAGACCTCTGTTATATACTAAAATTTATCTTGTATCAGGATCCGGCAAGAACCGCTTTTCTCTGTTTAGTGCATCTATTTTCTTAATATCTTCCTCAGAGAGTTCAAAATCAAATATCTGGGAATTTTCGATTATTCTGCTTCGTGTTACAGATTTCGGAATTATTATCACTTCATTTTGCATATTCCATCTAAGGGCAATCTGTGCCGCGCTCTTACCATATTTATCTGCAAGTTCAGTTAGGGTAGACTCCTCCTTAAAGTTTCCATGCATCAATGGGCTATATGCCTCCATTTGTATATTATTATCCTGACAGTATTTTAATAATGGTTTTTGGGTTAACCATGGATGACATTCCACCTGGTTCACCGCAGGTACAACCCCACTATCAGATATTATATCCTCTAGATGATGAGCGTGGAAATTACTAACACCGATAGAGCGCACCAATCCATCTTCATATAGCTTGCATAGCGCCCTCCAGCTATCTACATACTTTCCACTTATAGGCCAATGTATGAGGTAGAGATCTATATATTCAAGTCCCAATGCCTGCCTGCTCTCTCCAAATGCCTTAAGCGCAGACTCGTAGCCTTGATCACTGTTTTTAAGTTTTGTAGTTACAAAAATCTCTTCTCGATCTATACTGGCATCTTTAATGGCCTTTCCGACTCCCGCCTCATTTCCATAGGCAGACGCTGTATCTATTAAGCGATAACCAGCCTCAATTGCCCATTTAATTGCGTTATTTAACTCGCTTTCATCTCTTACCTTCCAAACACCTAATCCAAACCAGGGCATCTTAATACCATTGTTTAATACAGTATAACTACTAATGTCATTCAACACTAAATATCCTCCTTGAGTTATTTATTACTGCTTTAAAAATTTATTTATTTAAGGTAGTTCATAGGGTTGGTAGGTGAGCCATTTAGCCGCACTTCGAAATGAAGATGCGGCCCTGTAGACACTCCCGTGCTGCCAACTCTAAGAACCGGCTGACCCTTTTTGATATTCTGGCCCGCACTAACGAGTATTTTAGAGCCATGTCCATAGAGCGTCGACACTCCATTGCCATGGTCTATAATTACACAATTTCCGTATCCCCCATAATACTCTGCCAATAGGATCTTCCCATCTGCTGCAGCCACAGCGGTACTTCCATTTATGCCATTTCCTGCAATATCTATACCTGTGTGAGGAGTCCTAGGTGCACCAGTAACGGGATGAGTTCTCTCCCCAAAAGGCGATGTTATAGTATAGTATCCTGGGGCTGGCCACATCATAGCCCCACCGCTATATTTAGGAGTAGTGTCTTCTTTGGGCGCCTCGCCCCTATTGGCTGTGTCTTTAGTCGTATCCTCTTTTTCTGTTTCTGTTTTATCTTCTTTTTGTTTTTCTCGGAGCCTTTGTTCTTCTTCGAGTTTTCTAGTCTCCTCTTTACGCTTTTGTTCTTCTTTGCGCTTTTGTTCTTTTTTGCGCTCTCTTTCCTCTTTTGCTTTGCGCTCTCTTTCTTCTTCTTCTTTTATATATCTCTTTATGGTCTGCTCTATTTCTTTAGATTCTCTCTCAAGCTGCTTTAGGCCTTCTTCTATCTCGGTCTCTTGCCTTCTAAGCTCTGCTAGTAGGGCTTTCCTATCTTTTTTATGCCCTTCAATGATCTTGCCTGTCTCTATTATCTCCGCCTTTTTCTGTTCTATCTGAAGCTCCTGTTTCTTTAAGCTATCATTTTTTTCTGATATATTATCCTGTATACTTTGCATCCTCCTGAGTACCTCATGATCCATTGATAATATTTCCTTAATCATCACGAGTCTGTCCAAAAAGTCAGTAAAACTTTTTGATTCCAATATCACCTCTAGATAGGATGCTGTGTTACACATATATATAGCACATATACGATCCCTCATTATAGATTCATGAGCTCTTGATTCACTTATAGCCGTTTTAAGTTCTCGTTTTGTAATTTCTAGATCTTTTTGAATAATTTGTAGTTCTCTCTTTGCGCTATCTAGTTGCTTTTTATTCCTATTTAACTCTTCCTCAAGCTTTGAAAGTTCAGCATTTATATCCCGTTTTTCTTCCCTTATAGTTTGAAGCTGTATCTCTGTACCCTTTATATCATCCTTTACACCCTTTAACTCTCTTTGCTTTTCATCAATTTGTGAAGCAAAGGCAAAACCAATATTAAATAGCACAAATATCGCCATAAATAGGCATAGCTGTCTATATATTTTCAAGTCTGTCACCTCAATAACCCCAAGCCCAAATATGGGCCCTATCTATTTATTTCAAAATTCTACGGCCCCAAACAAAGTTTCTAGAATATGAGCCACTATTTATATTGCTAACAATTACCCCTGTTTTGGAATTCGAGGCATGCACAAACTGGCCACCGCCTATATAAATTCCTACATGATAAACTCTACCGCCCTTGGCGAAAAATACTAAGTCTCCGCCTCTTAGAGCCGATCTACTGCTTATTTTAGTTCCACCTGTCCAATTTGACTGGGCAGATGAAGTTCTTGGTATGCTGACCCCAAATTGCCTATAGACATAGGATGAAAATCCCGAGCAATCAAAGGTATTTGGCCCAGCTGTACCATATACATAGCGTTTTCCTCTAAGTCCCATGGCATAGTTAACAACAGAACTTGCGCTACCTGTAGCCTTCGGTGGAGTTGGTGTGTTTTGTGAACTTCCACCACCTCTTGAGCTACTACCGCTATCTCTATTATTAGCTGCTTGTTCCCTTGCACGTCTCTCTCTTTCACGCCTTTCGCGTTCTGCCCGCTCTGCTACAAGTCTTCTTATGGTTGCGTCAATATTTTCAGAGTTTCTCTCAAGTTCACTTAAGTTTTGCTCTACCTTATGGCGCTGTTCTTTAAGCTTTGAAAGTAATGATTCTTTTTGTCTGCGCTTTTCCTCAATAAGGGTCTTCTGCGTCTCTATATCCTTTTTGGTATCCTCTTCTATATCTCTTTGTTCCTCTAATGATTCTTTTTTATCCTCTATCTCCTTCTCTATGGCCTTCATCTCATCAAATACATTTTTATCTAATGTCATAATTTCTCTGACCATAGTCAACCTGTCCAGAAAGTCTGTAATACTTTTAGCATCTAACATTACAGAAATTATCTCTGCATTTGAATTACCCATCCCCATATACATAGCACATATTCTTTGATCCATTAAATCTTTATGTAATTCAGCCTTAGCTGTAGCTTCATCAAGCTCAGACTGAGTGATATCTATATCTTCTCTCAAGACGGTAAGTAAAGTCTCTACCTCTTCTAGCTGTTCCTTATTTTCCTCTAGTTCCAATTCTACCTCAGCAATTTGGCCTACTATCCTATCTTGTTCGCTCTTGACCTTAGATAGTTCTCCTTTTGTCTCATCTATCTTTTTCTTTACGTCCTCTAATTCTCGCTTTTTATCACTTATTTGATCTGCCAACCCAATTGTAGATGTTGACAATACAAATATCGCAACTAAAAGCAAAGACACCATTCTTCTCATTTTCAAGTGAATCACCCCATATTGTTTTTGCAAAATTTGTTTTAGTATGCCTATACCTTCAGATGTTTCCCCGTGGATATACCGCTGGCAATTACCCCCACCACTACCCCTACCAATATGAATGCAGCAAATATATTTCCTGCTACCTCTTGGAGTGGCAAAACCTTAAATATG
>JAAZLT010000131.1 GCA_012799205.1 Clostridiales bacterium | reverse complement strand
TCCCTTACCTTTCTAGCAATAACCTGACTACCCCGTACTCCAAAATCTATTATTAAAACAATCTCTCGTCTCATATTGGCCTCCTTATATAAAGGGCCGTACACTTTTAATGTACAGCCCCATGAGTTTATCTATATTCAGTAGTGTAATTTGGTGATTCTTTCGTAATATTTATATTATGTGGGTGACTCTCTCTGAGTCCTGCGCCGGTTATCCTTATAAACTTGGCATTTTTTCTAAAGTATTCTATATCCTTAGCTCCACAATAGCCCATGCCAGCTCTTAGTCCACCAATGAGCTGAAATACCGTATCCGATAGAGTTCCCTTATAGGGCACTCTGCCTTCTACGCCTTCTGGCACTAGCTTTTTAGCATCTTCTTGGAAGTATCTATCGCTACTGCCCTTTGCCATGGCTGCCATAGAGCCCATGCCCCTATATACTTTGAAGCTTCTTCCCTGATATATCTCTATATCCCCGGGGCTCTCTTCTGTGCCAGCAAATATGCTACCTAGCATAGTGACACTTGCTCCAATCCCAATTGCCTTGGCAATATCACCGGAGAATTTTATTCCGCCATCTGCAATAACAGGGATTCCATATTTATCTGCCTCTTGTACGCAATCGTATACAGCTGTTACCTGGGGCACTCCAATACCTGCCACCACTCTTGTAGTACATATAGACCCAGGCCCTATTCCAACCTTTATAGCGTCCGCGCCGGCCTCAATAAGATCCCTCGTAGCCTCTGCAGTAGCCACATTCCCGGCTATAAGCTGCAGACTTGGATACTTTGCCTTAATCTTTTTTACCGCCTCAATAACACCTACAGAATGTCCATGTGCAGTATCTAATGCAATTACATCTACATTAGCATCTACAAGGGCAGCCACTCTATCCATGCTATCTGCCGATATTCCCACTGCAGCACCGACTAACAGCCTGCCTCCTGAGTCTTTAGCAGAGTTTGGATACTGAATTACCTTTTCTATATCTTTTATTGTAATAAGCCCCTTTAACATGCCCTCTTCATCTACTAGAGGTAGCTTTTCTATCTTATGTTTTTTAAGTATCTCCTGAGCCTGATCCAACGTGGTGCCCTCTGGCCCTGTTATAAGGTTTTCAGACGTCATAGCATCTCTAATAGGTATAGAAAAGTCTGTCTCAAATCTTATATCTCTATTTGTAATTATACCTACAAGCTTTCCTTCTACCGTTATAGGTACACCTGATATCCTATATTTGGCCATTAAATCAGCCGCATCTTTAAGTAGATGGTCCGGAGATAGATAAAAAGGATCCACTATAACTCCGTGTTCCGATCTTTTCACCCTATCTACATGTTCAGCCTGTTCCTCAATTGACATGTTTTTATGAATAATCCCAATTCCGCCTTCTCTAGCTATAGCAATAGCCAGCCTAGATTCGGTAATTGTATCCATAGCAGCACTCATGATCGGTATATTAAGCCTTATGGTCTTTGTTAAATTGGTTCTAAGGTCCACATCTTTAGGTAAGACTTCAGATCTTTGGGGTATTAACAAAATATCATCGAAGGTAAGTCCTTCTTTTATATATATATCACCTATGATAATCACATCCCTTTTTATTATTTTTATTCCGCCTAAAAATACTTATTGTGAAGTATTTTATCAAAATGAAAGATTTCTGTCAAAGCATATTTATTTTCCTATGCCATGCTCCCTAGCATAATAAAAAAGATATTGCTGTGCAAATCCTGCTAAATCTTTAAATCTATCCCTGGCCATCTTACCTACCTCGCTGATTTTCATCTCTTTCCCATCATGATATATCTCTTCCATAATTCGCTTTATCCATACATCCACAGGAAAGGCCTCATGTTTTTTAAGCGCAAATAGGCAGATACAATCTGCCACCTTTGGCCCTACTCCCGGAAACTGCAATAGATAATTGAAGGCCTCTTCATAGCCCCTCTCTATAAGAGTATATAGAGCTATTTCATCCTTTGCTACCATTTTAGCAGTCTCTAATATATACTTATCTCTATACCCACATCCGCAGCTTCTAAAATCTTCTTTACTGGCATTTGCTAAAACATTTGGCCTAGGAAAGGCGTAGAATGTCTCTCCTTCAAAATATATAGGATCACCAAACCTTCTACTTATATTATCTATGGTCTTTCCTATCCTAGATATATTATTCATTGCAGATATAATAAAGGATATAAGGATTTCCCAAGGGTCTTGGTTTAGTATCCTTATGCCCCCTCCAAACGCTATTGGCTCCTTAATCTTATTGTCAGATTTTTTTAGCCTCTGCTTTATTTTGCTATAATCTCTGCCAAGATCAAAATAATCATGCCATATGTTTTTATAATCATCCAATGTGGCATTTTCTAATATTATATCCTCATCATCTTTAACTACTCTAATTACCCTTTGGTTTACCACACCTATATAACCTCTGCCATCAGCCCTCCACCTAAATGCCTGTCCACACTCAAATATATGCCTCAGATTAAAGCTATCAACATCTTTTAGCTTAATTCCATCCCCTTTCACAACTACCTTCATATATAGCCATCCAATCCGCTTTAAATTTCTTCTATTATATCAAAAAAGC
>JAAZLT010000130.1 GCA_012799205.1 Clostridiales bacterium | reverse complement strand
TAGAAAGTTATGATTAGAAAAGAGAATTATATTTTCTAAAAGCATAGATGAATTTCCATTATCTAGATAATGGAAATTCATCTATGCTTTTAGAAAATATAATTCTCTTTTCTAATCATAACTTTCTAACTAAAAACTAGATAAGATTTATGTCTTAAGGGGGAATTTCGGACATAGTAAAACCTGTGAAAATATCTTCATAATATATTCTCACAGGTTTTTTCATGCGCGAGGGTCTAATTGATAAATGGCTCTCTTGAATCGATATTCGCCAATGTATTGTAGAGTCATCGGTAACAGACATACAAACATATACGTAATATAAAATAGAAAACTCAGTGGCGTTACTCTATTTAAAATAATTTCTGGATTGTATAAAATACGGGTTTGGTCTAAAAGAGCGCCTGCAAATAGTATGGTGAAGCCAAGGGATAATGTGACCACAAAACTCCTATCTCTATTGTCAAAGCGGTAAATAGAAAATGCCGTACGCCCTCTAAGACTATAGCCTCGACTACGCATTGAATCCGATATTGAAATGAAATTTTCTAAAGTCCAAGTTATCACAATAGATTGTATACGAAAGAAGTTTCGTATACGCCGAAATAAATTCCCCTGTGATATGCCTCTCCCTATACATTTTTGTGAATCATGCACAATCGCCGCATAGCGCTTTATCCGGGGCACCATCCGCAGTATTATAGATAAAAACAAAGATAAATTCGGGGTGATTCTGCCAAAGAGATAGATCACCTTATCACTAGATAATATGGTATGGACGCAAGAAAACCACATGAGGACAGCTGAAGCTTTAACCCCCAACACTACTCCATATATTAGCGCCTCTAGTGTAATTTGGTTACCTATAAAATTGGTTGTAAGATTTGTAACCCCAAAATGATTATAAGATGCAAAAGAGAGTGCAAATAGTCCAACCAATAGTATGAGTATAAGGTTGAATCTTACCTGCCTCACACCATTTAATACAATAGAATATATAAATGAGCAGATGAAAGACAAGGCTAAAAACACCGGCTGATTAAATATTGTAGACATAATTATAACCGCCATAAAAAATATAAAATTAATGGCTGGATGGTAAGAATCAAATCTCATCTTTTAGTCCTCCAATATTCCATACTTTTCTTTTATTCGATCTAATTTCTCAAACATCGGCTCTGATAAGAACAGTAAAGTCAATGCAGTAGCAAAAGCGTGTACTAAGTTTACTGGCAAACCCGATAAATATACAAGCCCTATACTCCCTTTGTTTACCTCTGAGGCCATGGTAAAAAGAGTCGAAGTATCCAGGATTGGTCCCACAATAATCAAAACTATAAGTCCACCGAAGATAGATAAATAAAGCTTATCTTTTTTAAGGATATTTTTGTGATAGAATATCCCAGCTAAAAAACCTGCTATGCCAAAAGCAAACATTTGCCATGGTGTCCATGGGCCCTGTCCAAATATAAAGTTAGAGATAAATCCTGAAATGGCCCCTATAAGAAATCCTGCTTCCGCGCCAAGTGCCACGCCAGAGATAATTATGATACCTGTCATTGGCTTAAAATGTGGTATCCAGATAAATGCTGTCCGCGATATAACAGCGATCACACATAATACAGCGATGATCACCAGTTCCCGCGCCTGTGGTTTACGTCCTTCAAATATCATAAAAAAAGGAATCATTGTATATATGATAATAAGCAGGCTGATCATATAATACTTCCTATCTGCAAATTTCCAACTTAGATATATGGTCAGTGGTATCACTATTAGAATTAAAAATGTAGCCACGATTAACCTTTTATTCATTTGTTCTCTTCCCATAACCTAATCACATCCTCGTCTGTTACTGCATTCTTAAATATGTGCCTGCTCATACGGTTAGCGGCAGTGGTATAAAAGCTATTCTGCGAAAAAAACTTTCTTGGCGTGTTGGTAGTTACTATATCTCCATCAAAGAACATAGACACGCTGTCTGCATATTTGGCACAAAATTCTATATCATGGGATACCATAACAATAGTCACACCCTGTTTACAAAGCTTTCGAAGTATCTTTGCAAGCTTAATCTTGAAGAAATTATCAATGCCCTTAGTTGGCTCATCTAGTAATAGTATCCTTGGCTGACACAGTAGCACTTTAGCTAATGCCACCCTCTGCTGCTCCCCTCCTGAAAGATCGTAAGGGTGAGAAAATGCCAGCTTAGATATTTCACACACATCCATAATTCTTGTTATCTTTTCCTGATTTTCTTTTGTTTTAGATTTTTTTGTAGGTAACATTTCAAGCAATTCTTCTTTTACTGTTTTTTTGACAAACAAACTTTGAGGGTCCTGAGGTAACATGGCAAGACAGTTAGAAAAGAGTTCATCTGGTTTATATCTTTCTAGTCTCTTTCCATCAATACGAATTTTACCGCGGTATGGCTTAATAATACCGCAGATAGACTTTAACATGGTAGACTTGCCTGTACCATTACCACCTACCAGAGCAGATAGCTTCCCTTTGTGTATCTTAATATTAATCCCCTTAAGGACATCAGGTAGCTCTTTTTCATAGCGAAACCATACCTCTTTTAGTTCTATGGCAGGTTTTCTTGGTTCTGCATACTCCATTCCAGATAATAAATTATTCTCCTTTATTTCTTGACCTTTTAGTTCATTTGAAAGCCAGTTTCGGCCTTCTCTCACGGTCAAGGGACAAGGCAGGGTACTATTCACCCCATAGTAGATCTGCACGGGAGAGGGCAACGCGGCCAACATATCATTGTTTTGTGCTCTCAATATATCACCGATTTTTCGTGGCGTCTCTTGGGCAACTATACCCCCTTTTTCCATGACAATTACCTTATCTGCTGTGGGGAATACCTCCTCTAACCGATGCTCAGAGAGAATTATAGTGGTCCCTAACTCTAAGTTAATCTTCCGTACAGTATTTAGAAAATCCGCAGCTGCAATAGGATCAAGTTGGCTAGTAGGCTCATCTAGTATTAAAACTGTGGGCTGCATGGCCATAATAGAGGCCAGGTTTAAGAGCTGTTTTTGCCCACCAGAGAGCTCGGCTACATTTCTATGAAACCAGTTTTGTATTCCAAAAAAGCTCGCCATTTCTGCAA
The DNA here is from genome assembly GCA_012799205.1 of Clostridiales bacterium. Classification (GTDB taxonomy): domain Bacteria; phylum Bacillota; class Clostridia; order Caldicoprobacterales; family Xylanivirgaceae; genus JAAZLT01. Next base: position 1,668 of record JAAZLT010000130.1, on the reverse strand, counting down.
CTCTAAGTCGCATAGTACGCTGATCATAGCCCAAACTCTCCAATCCAAATGCTAGCTCATGCCATACCTTATCAGTAACGATCTGGTTATCAGGGTTTTGCATGACATATCCAATTTTTTCACTTTGCTCCCGCTGCCCTATCTCAGCTAGAGGCCTCCCTTCAAAATATATATCCCCACTTCTTTGCCCGTGAGGTGTCAGCACCGTCTTTAAATGCCGCACCAATGTAGTCTTACCGCTACCACTTTTGCCACATATGGTAATGTATTGTCCTTTTTTTATATCAAGACATATATTGTCAAGAGCCCTTTTTTTAGAATTTGGATAAGAAAATGTTAAATTCTCGATCTTAATATGTGCCATATAATATCCTCCCCAATATGTATTGCCGATGGTATAAATAAAAACATCATGTACCCTAGTGCACCTACAACCATATGCCATGTTCCCCTCGATAACGATACAGTAGGATAGTATGAAATTTGCATGCCGCCTCCTATTGCGCCCAATATAACCATTGATAATCCTATCAGCATTATGCTAAATACAATACCGTCCCTTATACAGAAGCGATAATTTGAAAAGTGGGTTCGCTTACCACTCCCATAACCTCGGCTCTTCATAGAATCAGCGGTAATTATGGCTCCCTCCAGCGCCCAAGAGGTAAGTGCTGAGAGCACATCCATGCTACTAAATAACCTTTGCCTTTTTGAATCTTTGCCATTTGCTTTACCTATACTCTTTCTTGCCCCTGAAATAGCCATAATCTGACTTTTAAAACTAGGTATTAATCTAAGCACCATTGATAGTAGTAGGGAGATGATAGGAATAAATTTACCGAAAATATAGATAAATTTATCACTTGTCATAATGTGATTGTAACAAGCAAACCACAGCAATATAGAGAAAAACATGCCCCCAGTGGCAAAGCCATATAACAAAGCTTCCAATGTAAACCGACGCCCTTTCAAATAAGTAAATAGCACAGAACTGCCCAGAGTGTTTAAAATAGGGTTTATAAGGGATATAGCTAAGGCTATTATAAACATAGTAAAAATGTATCTTATGCCTTTTTTCCCTGTGAGCACCAAATAATATAAGGCAGATGCCCCTATGGATATGCATAGAAATATAGGATGTACAAAAATCATCCCCATAATGATCGCCCCTATGAAAAATATAAAATTTAATATCGGATGATAACCGACAAAACCATTGTCCATGTTCAATCCCTCACCCTCTTTTATAACATAGTTATAAGGCGATAGTTAGATATCGCCTTATAACTGTGTTTCTATGCAATCCTGTAAGCCTTCATTATTTGTTTTTATTCCTTATAAGAATGGCAATGATAAATGCTATAATGCCTGTACCAGCCAAGAAACCAATGAGAGTCCATATCCATGTTTGGGAAGTGGACACTGATTGTGTCTCTTTATTGACCTCATCTGTAGTTTCAGTATCTTCCTCTTCCATAAGCTCCTCATCTAATTCTCGATCTGCCTCGCCTACCCCGCCTATGAGAGCATAATAAGAAAAGTCTGCAGCTTCCCAAGTGAGGTAGCCATCTTCAAATGTAACATCGTGATACTCCACTTTGCCGTCATCTAAAAGATGGGCAATGAATATTTCTTCGTAGTCACTTACATCCGGAGCTTTGACCCTTA
>JAAZLT010000129.1 GCA_012799205.1 Clostridiales bacterium | reverse complement strand
TTATATAGCTTGCCAAAGGGTTATCCCTAGAGGATGGATTTGTAATCTCATGGTTCACCTTGAGTTCATTATCAATTAGTTGAAAAAAAGTTTTACCAATTCTCAATTTATTGGAGCTACTTGGACCATCGTATATCCTTATATCAGATGGTGCACTCTCTATAAGTAAATTATTAATAAAGTCTGCTGCGTATCTAACATTTCCCTGAACCTGCAGTTCATCTATGATCCCAGTTATCTTTGCTATATAATGATTATAGCATGTAAATCCAATTGTCACCAATAAGCTTAATATTATTATTGAAATTATGAACTCGGTTAAGGCAAACCCACGATTCATCACCTTAGATCTCCTTCTCAAATAAAGTTGATATAGAAAATATAGGGAGCTCATCGTCTAATTTCCTATATGCTGATATTGAAAGCTTAAATATTATCTTATTCCTAGCAACGCTATCCGAAATAACTATTATATCATCTACCCCTCCTATATGTATTTTGTCTAGATGTTCGAATCTGCAGTAAAGTATTTTATTATCTAATGTAGAGGGTCTCTCAATGTAAATGTATATATCTTCATCTAATTCGCATTTCATAGCATTTATAACTATATGGGATCTATCATCTGTATTCCTTGGAGTATCTATTATTAGAACTTCCCCTGCGTCTCTTACTATGTAATAAGTTACACCCAGATAACCATTCCAATATGGAATGAGTTCATAGTCAAAGAAATAACCCCTATATTCAGTTCCTTTATCAGAGGGATTTTTATATAATGTATTTAAGGGTTTGGCTTTAATAGTCTCTATATATTCCTGGGCAATATAGGGTAGATTTAATTCTTGCTTAGCTTTGTCTGTCTGTCCCTTGATATAGCTATATAGGTGAATCATAGCAGGCATTGTTAATGAGAATATAAATAGCGATATTAAAATTTCTATATATGTAATTCCTTTTTTATTCATTCTTTTCAAGCCTCACACGTCCCGTAGATACTGCAATTATGATCTTTATCTGGTTATTATCTGCATCAGCTAGCTCTATATATCCCGCCTGACCTGGTATACCTGTTACGGAATTAAACTCTATATAATAGCGATAGCTCGCTTGATTATATTTTGCAAGATTATGACTTTTGAAGAATATACCATCACTTAAATATACAGTTTTTAATGAAGGTGTAAAGCTATCGCCATCTTTAGGTCTTATAACATAAGAGTTGTTTCTTGTATCTATACGAAGCATATAATTTCCTTTGCTATATAATGACATTTGCTGGGTATATCTCAAATCTTCTACCAGCTGTATAGCAGTTGCATTTAACATAATGCCATTTCCTAAAGATTTTATACTAGGTAGTGCAATGGTCAACAATATTCCTATAATAGTTAGTATTATTAATATTTCAATAAGAGATGCACCCTTGTCTGCGTCAGATCTATACCATATGTTAGCCATCATACTTTATAGTTGCTATACCATTAGAATCTATATGAATCGGATAGAGCATATCCCAATCTAGGTCATGAGGAATTCTAAGGAGCAAGTCCTCATTTTTTATATCAATCTTGGATATCACTGTGACATTTGTGAGCTTATTACCTTCAGCCAATTGTTCATTATTATATGTCTGTATTATAGACTGTAGCAATTTTGAGTTTATCTCCTTTGTCATATCTTTAGATCTTTCCACAGCTTTCATCATATTGGGCGCACATATCGAAAATAAGATTCCCAAAATTGTTATTGTTATTAGCAATTCTACTAAGGTTATTCCATCGTTAGTGAAAACCATAAAAGATTCACCACCTAACCTTTATCTTAAAATTAGTTATCGTGTTGAATATTATATGTATTACATGATATCTACCATCTTATATATAGGAATTATAAGGGCATAAGACACAAAACCGACTATTAGCCCTATCAATAGTATCAAAACAGGTTCCATTAGATATAAAAATCTACTAGTTGTCCACTCTAATTCTGCATCATAAAAACCTATCATTATATCAAATACGCTCTTTATATCACCAGATATAGAGCCTGCTGTAAGCAATTGCAAAAATATTGACGTGAAAAGTTTGCTTGATTTAAATGCCCCTATAATATCTTCTCCATCTATTATCCTAGACTCTATATTTGCTAATTCTAATTGAACCATTCTGTTATTGATCGTGTTGCGTGCCATGCTAATCCCATCGAGTAGTGAAACATTTGATTTTAATGCCATAGATATAATTGTGCATATTCTAGTTATAATTACCTTTGTTAAAAAACCACCTAATATTGGAAAACGCAGTATTAAAGAATGTAATTTATAGTTGCTTAATCTATTTATCACTAGCACTAAAATGAGAAGTATTAGAATAAAATATAATAATTTAAAGCCTCCAAACACTCGGTTCAAATTAAGCAAAATCCTAGTTGCCCTTGGCAAAATCTCGTCATTTTGACTGTATATGTCTAGAAAATATGGCGTGATATAGGATATTGAAAATTGTAATAAGGCTATAGTTAGTATGCTTATAAATATGGGGTATATGAGCATATTTATAAGTTTGTTTTTCAATTTATGCTCATTCTCATAAAAATCAGCCATATATTTAAAAGATTGTGCTAAACTGCCGCTAGCCTGACCTGCATATACGATGGCGCAAAACATAGGTGGCAATATATCACCGTATTTTTCAAAACTTTGCGACAGACTATCTCCTTGTTGTATATCTTTATGAACACCTTCAATAATCTTTTTTAATCCCCTATGAGTTGTCTCTCCATATAACCCATATAATCCCTGCACAAGGGGTATGCCTGAGTCTATAACTATGGCCATTTGCCTACAAAATATAACTATATATCTAATGGGGATCTTATTAAGGAATTTAACAGCCTCCACCCCCACTGGCATATATTAGATCATTTGTATAGATGATCTTCATTATTTCGTCCATGCTCGTTATACCATCTGCTAATAATCCGACACATTGCTCTTGCATAAAATCCATACCGGAATGTACAGCTAAATCCATTAACTCCCTTTCTGTCACTCCCTTTGATATCGCATCCCTTACACTATTATCAACTATAAAAAGTTCAAAGACTCCCCTCCTACCACTATAGCCCATAAAATTACAATAGTAGCATCCTATCGGGGCATAAATCTTATTAGCTATATGATTTGGGTCTATTACATTCAATAACTGTCTTTCGTATGGAGTAAGTTCTAATATCTTTTTACATCTAGGACATAGGATTCTGACAAGCCTTTGAGATATGATCCCTATTATTGAGGCCGATAAAAGATACCTTTCTATACCCATGTCTACAAGCCGAGTAATAGCTCCAACTGCACTATTCGTATGTAGTGTACTAAATACCAAATGACCTGTTATTGCCGAATGTATGGCCATATTTGCTGTGTCTACATCCCTAATCTCTCCCACCATTATAGTATCTGGATCTTGCCTTAATATTGCCTTTAGTCCGTTTATAAATCCTATTTTATTATTTACTTGAGTTTGGTTGATCCCGGGAATTGTATACTCTACGGGATCTTCTATAGTCATGATGTTTATATTGTTTTTATTTAGCTCCGATAAAATTGAATATATTGTAGTGGTTTTGCCGCTGCCTGCAGGACCAGTGGCAAGTACTATCCCGTTGGGATTTTTAAGGAGCATTTTAAAGAGATTCATCTGCTTTTTAGTAAGCCCTAGCTTCTCCTTAGATAAAAAATACTTTGATTTGTTGAGAAGACGCAATACAATTTTTTCGCCATATAGAGTAGGAATAGTAGAGATTCTAATGTCTATTTTCTCACCATCTACTGACTTTATCAGCCTTCCGTCTTGCGGCTGCCTATTTTCTGCAATATCCAAATTGCCTAATACTTTTATTCTGCCCATTAATGATATATAAATGTCATGGGGTATTATAATTACGGGATAAAGTTCTCCATCTATCCGAAATCTTATCCGGCAATTATCTACCATAGGTTCTATATGTATATCACTAGCATTATCCACAATTGCTTGAAACAGCATGTTATCAAAGAATCTGACCGCAGGGGGCCTTTTGTAGCTGGTTGAGGACGTAAGCTCTCCTATATGATTGGGTGTTCTCACGATATCTTTGCTATATTGTTTCTCATACACGATATCTATGATCCGTTTAATCTTTCCACTATGGCATAAATACGGTTTGACAGTCACATTAAAGCAAGACTTTATATCTTCTATTGCATTTCTATCTAGGGGGTTTTCCATAGCTATATGTAATGTGTTTCGCTCTTGCTTAAATGGAATGATGTTATATTTATCAACATAAAAATACGGTATATAATCAATAAGCGCTATATCTATAGGGGTTATATTCAAATCTGCATATGGTATTTTATAATGCTTGGCAACAAAATCCACTAAGTCCTCTTTGATAGCACCCATTTCTTTGGTAGTAGACTCAATAAAAGGGTTACCTTTTATTGAGCCGATTAATTGGTCTATCTGTTTAGCACTGATTAGCCCTCTTTCTACGAGTAGGTGATCAAAGTTTCTAGGTGCCTCTTCCATTGGCATCACCTTTATTACCATGTAATATAATAATATAATACGTCTCTTATATGGATAAGTCAATAAATATTTTGTCGTCTCTTAGTATATTTTGACATTGTTCATATGAGATCTTTTGCCCTGTCCAGATCTCTATAGACGCCAGGGCCTGCCCAATAAGCATGGCTAGTCCATTTTGCGTTCTGCACCCTTGCTCTCTGGCCTCTTTTAAGAACCTCGTCTCATGAGGGTTATAAATAATATCCACTACCACAGTATTTGGGTGAAAATCGTATTTTTCAAGGGGACTGTCATTTATATGGGGATACATGCCAACGGATGTGGTATTTATCAAAATATCTGGCTTTAAATTATCTAATACATTCATTTTAATAGGTCTTACTATATTACAATGAAATGTTTTATTGAGCTCATCAGCCAATGCTAAGCCCCTATCAAAAGTTCGATTTAATATATATATATTCTTAGGATTTTCTTTTAGTAGATATACACAGATCGCCCTTGCAGATCCACCAGCTCCTAATACTATAATATCCTTTCCAGAAGGTGAGAAGTTAAGCCTTGCAAGACCATTCATAAAGCCCATACCATCTGTATTATATCCGATAAGTTTATTATCTTCTATCTTTACAGTATTGACAGCACCTATTATCTCAGATTCTTTTTCTAATGTATCCAAGGATTTAATTATCCTCTCTTTATAGGGTACGGTAACATTAAACCCTATGAAAGAGAGGGCATGCATCCCTTCAACGGCCCTATGCAAATTATCCTTAGATATATTAAATGCCATGTATATATAATTCATATCTAATCTATTATATAAAGCATTATGTATAGTAGGAGACATGCTATGCCCTATAGGATATCCTATAAGTCCTATAATTTTTGTATCAATGTCTATAGCCATCCTCGATCCTCCTACCAGCAAATACGCGTTCTAATATTCTAACAAATCTTGTACCTATAAACTCATCTTTTGATATTGGCTCAACTAAGATTGTAGTCATGCCCATTATATTGCCGCCCAGTACATCAGTAAAAATCTGATCCCCTATGACTAATGTAGTATTCTTATCTGCATCTAGCTGTTTAAGGGCTTTTTTGAATCCAATAGGTAGGGGTTTCATACCCTTGGGCACTGCTAATATATTTAGGTCTTCTGCTAAAGCGTGTACACGAGTACTACTGCTGTTATTTGATAGAAGGCATATATTAAAGCCAATTTCCTTTATATCAATAATCTTCTGATGTAATGTTTTATCCGCTATATGGTTATTCCAAGGCACTATAGTATTATCTATATCCAATATTATATTATCATAGCCTTGCTGGTAAAAGGATTCGAAATTAATAGCGTCTATATTTTTGACTTCTATTGTGGGCCTAAATATTTTCTTCATAATTCCTCCAAATAAAATCCAATTAAGAATATTGTAGTCTATGATAAAACAACTGTCAACTTTCATAACTTTATTATTACTAGGACAGACACAAAATTATACCTTCTACATATTATATAGTAACTAGTGCCATAGGGGGTGTATATTTTGTTTTCTTCCATCACTGCCTTTTTATATCTACTTAGCAACATATTTCCTATAGTATCACATATATCTGGTAATAGTTCATTCCCACAACCTCTTACAGCAGAAGAGGAGCAATACCATCTAGAAAAATACGCCAATGGCTGTGAAGAATCGAAAAACATTTTAATAGAACATAATTTAAGGTTAGTTGCGCATATAGTCAAAAAATATCATAACACAGGTAAAGAAATAGATGATTTAATATCTATTGGCACCATTGGGCTTATTAAAGGCATATCTACCTATAATATAGATAGAAATACCAAATTAGCCACATATGCAGCCAGATGTATCGAAAATGAGATATTAATGTCTATACGTGCCAATAAGAAAAATCGTGGAAGGGTCTCGCTACAAGATCCTATCGGTATAGATAAGGAGGGCAACGAGATTAGGCTAATAGATATACTCGGTACAGATCCTGATAATGTGGTAGATGAGGTAGCACTAAAGATACAAACTAGAGAGCTATATAAAAAAATGAAGACTGCCTTAAAAGAGAGGGAGAGACTCGTCATAGAGATGAGGTATGGCCTATTTAATGGGGATAATAAGACACAAAGAGAGATAGCCAAAGTTTTAGGTATTTCGCGTTCATATGTCTCTAGAATCGAAAAAAGGGCCATAAATAAATTAAGTAAAGAGTTTGGTTGTCATTTAATATGATCACTTATACATAGATTTTGCTATTTTCCTAAAGATAGGTGCGGCAGTTGCCCCTCCTTCACCTTGTTCCCTCGATAAAACTGCCATGGCATATTTGGGATCATCTTTAGGAAAATAGCCTACAAACCATCCATAATAATTTGCCTTTGGATCATAGTTTATCTGGGGAGTCCCGGTTTTACCGCCGCAGCCACCATAGCTTTCATCATAGGCCCTCTTCCCTGTGCCATGCTCTGCAGCATATGATAGCCATGATACAAGTTCATTTGAGGTGTTTTGCGACAGTACTCTATATTCTTCATTTTCTTCTTTAACCTCTAGAATATCACCTCTGTTAGAAATTACCCTATCTATAAGCCTTAGGGGTTTTCTAACTCCTCCGTTTACAATAGTAGCTATTACATCAGCCATCTGTAAAGGCGTAGCCATTACATCCCCTTGTCCAATAGCTAAATTTCCTATGCCTGCCCCCGCAAACACTTGGCTGTCTGGAAGCCCACCATCATCATTACCAAGCCCTATATCTAGTCCTTTGCCCAGCCCAAATTTCTTAGCATACCTTACTACTGTATCCCCGCCTAGGTCTTTTGCTATATTTATAAAGGTATCATTGCATGATCTCGCAAATGCCTCTTTA
>JAAZLT010000012.1 GCA_012799205.1 Clostridiales bacterium | reverse complement strand
TTTGCTGCATATTTAAGAGGATTTGCACAGTTGGCACAATAGTTATCTTCCTCTGATACCTTAGATCCACATTTAGGACAATAAGACATCCCCAAACTCCTCTCTAAATTTACTATATTCATTATTATATTATATAGAATTGATTTTCTTTAACATTTAGTTTATATAGTGCTAATTGGATTTTATCACATATTAAGTAGTATATAAAGGTAAACTTTAAATTGTTTTGTAGCCAATGATATCAATCATCATATCCTCTAAAGTCTTACCTTTATGCCGTATATCATCAATATAGAAGTCTGCTTTAATTTTGCCAAACTTAAGTATAATCGCCCTATCTATAAAATTTTCTATCTCATCTATTAGATGTGTACTTATAAGTATTGTCTCATTAGATCTTAGGCTGGATATCATAAGTTTTAGAAAGTCTCGCCTAGTGAACATATCACTTCCCATAAAGGGCTCATCCATAATTATATATTCTGCCCCCTTAGAAAATCCGGCTGCAATCTCAACCTTAGCTCTCTGTCCTGTAGAAAAGGTCTTAATCTTCTTATATGGGTCTAAATGAAATAACTTAAAAATCTCTCTAAATCTGTTATTATCAAACTTAGGAAAAAAATCTTGCAGGAACTTGCCATATTCATATCCCGTCATATGAGGAAAGTAGCTGCCCTCCTCTGTTATAAAAGACATCTTCTCATATTGACTCTCTACCTTTTTACCACCAATTAAAACTTCCCCATGATCTAGCTCTAATAACCCCATTATGGCCTTTAACATGGTGGTTTTTCCAGATCCGTTTTCACCTAATATTCCAACTATCTCACCTTTTTTTATTATAGCGCTCTCATCATATAAGCCGGTTTCTACACCTTTATATATTCTGCGGACATTTTTAAGTTCAATCATCTATACCAACCCCCTTAACTTCTATCCCAGCCATTTTCCTTCGCCTATCTTCAACTTTATATGCTACATCTGTATCTAGCTCATTTCTATAAATATAACTATCTTCATGGGCATCTGTTATGATCTCCCCCTGGTAGATAAGATTACTTTCACTGGCATCGTCAAATACAAATAGGCCAAATTCCTCAGGATATAAAAAGCGATCATAATATAGTCTGTTTAGTGAACCTTCATCATTTACTGCCTTAGCAGCCTTATCTTGAAGGGTTGCGAATATGGTGAGCCTTCCATCTACTGGTATCATATTGGATACATTTACTATGGCTCTATCTCCTAGATCAAAATCATCTATACAGTGTAATAATTCTAATCTTTCCCCTACTTTCACTGACAAGACCTTTAAGCTATTTTTAATATTGTATACATCTTCGGAATATAAATATTTATCTGAAAAATCTAAAGTTAATGTATTATCATCTACATATATATTGTAAAAGAGCATTTCCCCCTCTACATTAAACTGGGGCACTAGTAATTCATCTATTCCTTCCCCTGTCTTAGGGTCAAATGATCTTATGGCCAATGTATTATCTACAATCATAATGAGTAATAATTTATCATCTATTCCATGAAGACCCAGAATCTGGGTTCTCCCTTCATCTAAATCAATGGATACAATTCGTTTAACTTTGCCCATCTCGCCCTCAAAACGCCAATGATCAAATTCCTCTATTTTATATATACCAGCTTCCCCGACACATCTATAATTATTTGATCCACTAATATAGGTAGGTGTAGTTATATATTGCACACCTTCAAGCTCTGTTAGATTATTTACATTGGAGATATGGGCTAAGGGGTCTCCCTCCAAGTTTTCTGATATTAAAAGCCGCCTATCTTCCTCAGGTATTTGCACATCCTCGTATATCATCTCGCTTTTCGTAGATTTAAAACTTTTAGTAGGGCTTTTTATATATACTTTTGTCCCAAATTGTAAGTAGTTTGGCTTTGGAGATTTATTCCACATTATTAGGGGAAATGGCCAGTCATGCCTATTAACCTTTACAAAGAGGTTGACCTTATCTGCGTATACAGTCGTGGTTCTCTCTACTCTCTCTGGAAGTCCTTCATCCCCTATATCTTCTGCAATTTCTTGATCGTAATATTTACTTTCTATATCTGCATCATGGGCTATTTCATATGAGTATTGTCCCCCATAAATATATTTACCATATATATTAGTAGGAACGGCTTGAAAACTTGGTTTCATATCCTCTGCAGTATCATAGTAGATAAACTTTTTTGAAACTTTACCATCTGTAATAGTAAAGCCATTTCCATGATATTTATCCTGTATAAAACCTTTTATCTCAAGACCTTCTAGGACATCTTTGCTACCTTTTATATCCTCTAAATAAAATGTATTATCACCCCTTAAGGAAAATACATATATAAAAGATGCCATAATCAAAACTGTTATTATTAAAAATGCTATAAGAGCTATATTTCTTTTCATGTTATGGCCCCCCTCTTTAGAAGTTTTATGCTATTTAACATAAATATTACACTAAATACTATAAGAGGAATACTGTATATATATTTAGATATGTATCTATCAAGTCCTGATGTATGAGTTATAGGATATACTATGCCCCTAATTAGAATAACCAGTGCAATACCTATTAATAAGATGCCCCAATATCGACTACTACGCTCACATATGAATGCATAGTATAGGCCAGAAACAACTGAGATCAATATACTAAAACTATATATTAGGCTTTCTATACCTAAAGGTAGTATAATACGGAAAAAATCTGATCTTATAAAGGCTAGAAATAGTCCATTGGTAAGAAGATATCTGCCCTCATCTTGAAGCATCCATGGATATCGTGTTATATAGGATGTAAAGAGTTTATAGCCTGTAAATGCAGTTATAATCTCTGCGGCAAAAAGAGCTAAAAAGTATATTAAAAATGCACAAAATCTACTAAAATATATATACTCTCTTTTTACAGGCAAAGTTAAAAGGGTATATATGCCTTTACTCCCAAAATAATTGGAATATAAACTTTTAATACATAGTCCAAATATGCCTATTAGGGCCATCGTAAATATTATTATACAACCCGATGATAAGTAAAAGTCTTCGTAGCGCTTTACCCAATTATTAGGTTTCTCTAATGCTATCTGGATAGAAATAAGAGAAATTACTATCTTACCTATACAGATTAAAATAAGCGGGATGATATTCTCCGATACTTCATAATTTAACAATCTATAAAATTTCCTCATTTACTGCACCTCCTGTGTATTATAATCCCCATACACTACTTTTCATCCCAAAGACTACTTATAAGATCTATTGTCTGCTTAAAGGATAGCCCTACAGCCTTACTGGAGATAATAAACTCCTTAACCATCTTATTAGTAAGTTCATGCTCTATCTTATTGAGGATTTTTTCATCTAAATATAAAATACTGCCCTGATTTCCCTGTGTTATTACAAACCCTTCATCTTCCATAAGTTTAAATGCCTTTTGTACTGTATTTGGATTTATCCCAAGGCTTGCGGCAATTTCTCGCCTAGATGGAAATGTATCTTTGGACCTCACATTTCCCAAAAGAATCTGCTGCTTTATATATGTGCACAGCTGTATATATACTGGTTCTTTGTTATTTAGTTCAATATCATTAAAGCTTATCACAGACTCTCTCCTCCCCTAGGATCATCTAATTGCATGCGTGTATTATATCACTAATACACAAAATGCACAATATTATGTCGAGAAAATATCTACATTGATTTAACTGTGTACATAAACTATAATTAGGCTATATATAAGGGGTGGTATATATATGAAGATAACATCTATAGATCAAGCACTAATGCAGCTCTATGCAAAGATAGAGAAAAACCTTGATATAGACCTAGAACTTCCGGAGAAAGTACAGGCGCTTTCAAAAAGGTATGATAATAATATATTGCATAATTTAGATGCACTGCATATAGACCAATCTTCCATATCCAATGATCTGATTATGGATAGAGATATTAGTGCTGCCATTGTATCTTTAGCTCTTGGCATCAAACCTACAGATAAAAATCATCTATTTATAAAAAGACTTGGGTATTCTGTCGGAAGTGGTATACAAAGGCTTCTTACCCCAGCTCCAGAAGACGACAATTCTCAAATCACAAATAATATTTTAGATATAGCAATGCCTTTAGAAGAAATTGCCGATTTCATAACACAATTTAACGGGGAAGATCTTATAGAGTTAGCTAAACAGATAGATCTTCTCTTAGCATATACAAGAAAAGCTAGTGGTGAATACCTAGATATTCCTACAAGACTTCTTTTAGAGCCCCATAATCAGGCCCAAATGCAACAGGAAATTGACTCAGCGATTATGTTTTTAAAAGAAAATAATTTTGAGATTAACCAAGAAAATATAGAATTTGTTGATAAGTTGCTTTTCATATTTAGAGAGCCAAATCAAGAAGTCCCACAGGTTCTAGAGTTTTTGGCGCATCATGAATCCACAATAAACTTAGAAAGTGTTCTAAATGACCCTGAAACTTTTCTAAACTTTTATATAGATATCCACAGTTTTGATGATCTTATAGACAGGGCAGATACTGAAGAAGTCTATAATTTATTTGATTCTCTTATAGATAAAATAGAACGGTTTATAAAGACATTTCCTGAGCATAGGCGAGGTGAGGTCTTAAGCCTTTTCGAAGATAGTCTATTGAATTTATCTGAGAATGAGCCATTTATTCATGAGATTATATTAGAGGATTTAGAAAAGCTTAATAACAATGTAAGGGATGATCTGGCCAAGCTCTTTAAATCTAGACTACATTCTATTAAAGAAAGCAATACTAGGTCAAATCTATATACTCTTATAGAATCGGATTTAGGAGAGATATTACAATATCAGGTAGCAGACGAATTTCCATTTTGGCTTGTGCCTATAATCTCTCAATATGAGGATTTGCCTGTATTTGGCGAACTATGGATAAAAAAGCGCAGTAAAGATAACCCTAGCAAAAAATCCCCTTATGCCCTTTCACTTTGGGCAGATTTTGAGAATTTCGGAAGGATGGAGTTTTTTATATATGGTATTGACAGAAATATAGATATATATATTATATGTAGGTCTGAAGTCCAAAACGTAATAGTAAATAATAAAGAAAACATTTTAAATGTGTTTAAAGAATATGAGTTTTCAGTGAAAAAATTTAAAGTCTCTAACCCTAAGGCCAAACAGACTATTTTCACCTATATTTTAGCTAAATCCGCTGAGATACAAAAAAATATAGATGTTTCCATATAATGTAAACATCTATATTTAAAATATCTATTTAATCGATTATAAGTCTTACGAACCTTCGCTTTCCTACTTGCAATATATCATTTCGCTTTATAAATACATCCCTATGATCCCTTACCTGTATAGAATTTACCCTGACGCCACCTTGCTGTATAAGCCTTCTGCCTTCGCTATTGCTACTTGTAAGCCCTGCAGCTGAAAGAAGATGCGTCATATCCACTGTACCATTTTCTATCATATCCTTAGGCACTACAAACTCTGGCATATCATCTGGAATTTCTCTTCTTTGCACCACAGATTTAAAATATTCCTCGGCCTTCATTGCCTTATCCCGCCCATGATATAAAGATGTAATCTCCCTTGCGAGCTCCATTTTCATGTCCCTCGGATTTACCTTATCTTTTTTAAGTAGTTCCCTCTTACATTCCAGCTCATCAGGATGGATATCTGTGGCTAATTCAAAGTATTTAATAATGAGCTCATCAGGAATGGACATGACTTTACCATACATCTCTTCTGCCTCTTCATATACCCCAATATAATTGCCAAGACTTTTGCTCATCTTCTCTATTCCATCTGTACCCTCAAGTAAGGGCATAAATAAGGCTATCTGGCTCTCTTGCCCATAATCTCTTTGCATGGTTCGTCCCATGAGTATATTAAACCTTTGCTCTGTGCCACCAAGCTCTATATCTGCCTCCAGTACAATGGAATCATAGGCTTGCATGATGGGGTAGAAAAATTCATGTAGGCTTATACTCTGATGTTTTTGAAATCTCATCTGAAAATCTTCTCTCTCTAACATTTTGGCTACAGTGCATTTAGATGCTAGATCAATTAAATCTGCAAAGTTTAATTTGGCAAGCCACTCGCTATTAAATCTTACCTCTGTCTTATCCTTATCTAAAATTTTAAATATTTGCTCCTCATATGTCTTAGCATTTTCAAGCACCTGTTCTCTACTAAGGGCCACTCTCGCTTTAGATCTACCTGTAGGATCGCCTACCATACCAGTAAAGTCTCCTATTATTATAACCGCCCTATGGCCTAAATCCTGCATTTGCCTGATTTTTCGTAGCACAACTGCATGCCCTAGATGTATATCAGGCGCCGATGGATCTAATCCTAATTTGACAGTCAAAGGCTTATTTTCTTTAACTGATTTTTCTAGCTTTTTCCTAAGCTCCTCTAATTCGATTATTTCGTCAGTACCCTTTGCTATTATCTTTAATTGTTCATCAACAGACATCATATAAGAATCTCTCCTCCGACTAAAATTTAAAAAGCCCCCGCCCTCTAGTATGTTCAGAGGGCGAGAGCCAATGTCTCGCGTTACCACCCCGGTTTATTAATGCTTCGCAGCATCAACCTTATCAAGTGCCCTAAAGACACCCTAGTACTATAACGTGTACAGGCTTCCGGGAACAGCTTACTTGGCAAAAAACCTTTCAGTGTCCGGCTCAAAGATGTATTCAAAATGCCTATCTTGACCCTTCCCACCTACCTAGGTCTCTCTGAAAAGATATTCAGCACTTTTACTAGTTCTTATCATCGCCATAGTTGTGTAATTGTTATATATTATAACTACACTTTTATTTAATGTCAATAGCTCAAACTTTTTGATGTTTTATCCCAATCAATTGCTAAGTTATATGCATCAGCAGCTCTATATGGGATCAAATATTAGCTAGCACCACATTCCCAATATTTAAAGATTTCTTTACATCTATAATACGCTGATTTTTCGATCCCATAAATTTTAAAAGCATACTCTTTTGAGTTATATCAAAAGGTCCATCTATTAGGATATCTGTTGCCTTCAGTAAATCTTCCCATCCCTTATTTGAATCTATATTGGCTATGATCTCTTCATAGGTATAACCTGTATATGTGACTATATTGAGTCCCATGTCTTTTGCCTCTTTAGCAAGTTTAGCAAATCCCTTGCCCTGTTCAAAGGGCTCCCCACCACTTAATGTCAACCCATCTAGCAGTGGATTATCACTGGCTATAGATAGAATATGGTCTATAGCCATCATTTGTCCTCCGTCATGTGACCAAGATTCAGGATTATGACACCCCTTACATCTGTGACTACACCCCTGTGCAAACACCACTAATCTAATTCCTGGTCCATCTACTATAGACTCCTCTTCTATGCCGGCTATCCTCAGTGTATATTTCATAGCATCACACCTATACATGTTTTATCTACTGCATGTAAAATGCTTTATTCTATCTCTTTCCTCTGCTCTCTTAGCATCATTGAATCTATCTAAAGTTCCAACTAGATAGCCCGTAATTCTCCTAATTCTCTGAAACTTTATATCGCCCTCTTCTCTTTTGCATAAAGGACATGTATCCCCTATAATTCCGGTATAACCACACACAGGATCTCTGTCTACAGGATGATTAATAGAGCCATATCCAACTCCTGCTTCTTTCATAGCCCTTACAATTTTCTCAAATGCATCCAGGTTTTGAGTCGGATCACCGTCTAATTCTACGTAGGTAATATGCCCTGCATTTGTTAATGCATGATAGGGCGCCTCTAGGGAAATCTTATTAAATGCATTTACCTTATAATATACGGGTATATGAAAGCTATTGGTGTAGTATTCTTTATCTGTAACCCCTTCTATACTACCGTAAAGGTCTCTATCAAGCTTTACAAACCTCCCTGCAGTTCCTTCTGCTGGTGTAGAGAGCAGGGTAAAATTCATATTATATTTTTGACTAGCCTTATCTAGCATTTCTCTCATAAAGCCAACTATTTCAAGCCCTAACTGTTGCGATTCTTCTGACTCTCCATGATGTTTCCCAGTTAGTGCTTTCAGACACTCTGCCAATCCTATGAAACCCATAGACAATGTCCCATGCTTTAATACTTCGCGGATATCATCTTCCCAGTCTAAATCATCTGAATCTAGCCATGCTCCCTGACCCATTAAAAATGGAAAGTTTTTAACCTTTTTACTGGCTTGTATTTCAAATCTCTCCAGCATCTGCTCTATTACTATGTCTATTACATTTTTAAGCTCCTTATAAAAATTATCCATATTGCCCTTATTTGTTATTCCAAGCCTTGGAAGATTTATAGTGGTAAAACTCAAGTTCCCCCTGCCGTTTACAATCTCCTTAGATGGATCATATACATTTCCTATTACCCTGGTACGGCAACCCATATAGGCTACCTCTGTCTCTGGTTGACCAGGTTTATAATATGAAAGGTTATATGGAGCATCCAAAAATGAGAAGTTTGGAAATAATCTTTTAGCGCTTACCCTGCAGGCTAGTTTAAAAAGGTCATAGTTTGGATCTTCTGGATTATAGTTTACACCTTCTTTTATCTTAAAGATTTGTATAGGAAATATAGGTGTCTCCCCATAACCTAATCCGGCTTCTGTAGCTAAAAGTAGATGTTTTATAACCATGCGCCCCTCAGGCGATGTATCTGTCCCGTAATTCAGCGAGCTAAAGGGAATCTGAGCGCCGGCGCGGCTATGCATAGTGTTTAGATTATGCACCAAAGCTTCCATTGCCTGATAGGTACATCTTTCTATCTCACTATCTGCCCTTTTCCTAGCAAATGCTTGCGATTTTTCTATAATATCTATTGGAAAAGTATCACTTAAAAGCTCCCTTTCCTTAACTTCATATACATCATTAAGACCTAGGCGTGCTGAAATATTATATTTATCTTTTAACTTTTTAGCTACTTCCTGAACTTTCTCTTGCACCTTTTCCTTATCCGTCAAAAGCTCTAGAGCTCTCTCTAGATTTTGCCTATAAAGCCTTCGATAGGTTTTAGCAACGCCCTTTGCCATTCCATAATCAAAGTTGGGAATACTTTGCCCTCCATGCTGGTCATTTTGATTGGATTGGATTGCAATACATGCAAGGGCCGCATAACTTTGTATATCATTTGGCTCTCTTAAATATCCATGCCCTGTGCTAAATCCGCCATCGAAAAGTTTTTCTATATCGATCTGACAACAAGTAGTGGTAAGAGTTAAAAAATCTAAATCATGAATATGTATATCTCCAGCCTTATGTGCCTGGGCATGTTCAGGATTTAAAACAAACATATCGTAAAATTGTTTTGCACCCTCTGAGCCATATTTTAGCATAACACCCATGGCTGTATCCCCATTTATATTGGCATTTTCTCTTTTTAAATCATTATCCTGTGCATCTTTAAAAGTAAGATCCTGGTATACCTGCATTAGCCTTGTATCCATCTCTCTAATTCTCGTACGCTCTGCCCTATAGAGTATATATGCCTTTGCAGTACTTGCATAACCATTTTCTATAAGTACTTTTTCCACTGCATCTTGCACCTGCTCAACAGTGGGAATATCTGTATCTAAATTCTCTTCTACAAGTCGAACTACCTGCTCAGCTAAGTCCATGGAAATTTTATAATCACTGCCCCCTACTGCCACGGCTGCCTTAAATATAGCATCTGCTATTTTTTCCATATTAAAAGGCACTTCTCTTCCATCTCTTTTTTTTATCTTAGTTATCATATATATAAATTCCTCCCCATCAATGAATGCATAGAATTAGCTATATATTCTATTTGTATTTCCATCACTACATATAGTAATAACTATATTACTATACACTATATATAGTGTCAATTCTCATATTCAGTGATTTGCGGCCGTATTTTAACATCTAGCTATCTAGAGCGTATATTCTTACAATATGGTTAAATTTCTCTTTTTAAAACTTAAGTCCGGTATTAATATGATATAATCTATGTAAAATTTCAATGGTGATAAAATGTGTTATGTATATATATTAAGATGTAAAGATGATACACTCTATACTGGCTGGACTAACAATCTAGAGAATAGATTAAATGCCCATATGACCGGGCAGGGCGCTAAGTATACGAGAGCTCGATTACCTGTCAAACTAGTATTTGTAGAAAAATACCCAGATAGGTCATCAGCCCAACAGAGAGAATATGAAATTAAACAACTGACCAGAGCAAAAAAGTTAGAGCTTATAAAGAAGAAGCTCTAACTTTATCATAAATCAATCTCGTCTTGTCATCCCATGAATACTGCCAACTGGTACAGTAAACATAAGTCCTACCCCAGGTTTTCCCATGTCACCTAATATATCTTGTACAGCCTCTATGGCATCTTTAAGCACTTCTTCATCCTCTACTACAGTAAATATGGTCTTATTATATGGCCTGGCATTATCTAATAATGTTCTTAATGCTCCAAAAAACGGTATATCCCTCTCTCCATTGGCAAGAGCACTTCCCATACCCTGACTATCTAATATAGTAGCACCTTTGATTCCCACATCAATAAAGGCATCTAATATATCATCTAGATATTCAATCTCATTGAGAACCAAAAACAAAATATTCATCTTTTCACCTATCCTTTCCTCCTTGAGGCATTCATCTTTTTTTGCTCTTTCTAATCATACCGCCCACTTCTCCGGCTCTGGTAATGGCTATTTTGGCCAATATAGGCCCTATTATTTCATATATTAACACACTAAATAATATTACTGTAGTAATGCTATTGCTCAGCTGTGGAAGTTCCTCTCTGATCACCATGGATAAGCCTATAGATATTCCGCCTTGGGTTAATAGGCTCATCCCCAGATATTTCACAATTTCATCCTTTGCGCCAACTGCTTTTGCTCCTATAGTTGCCCCTATATATTTGCCAAAAGCCCTAGCTAATAAATATCCAAATCCCAATATCCCTACTGAAAATAATACCCTGATATTAAGACTTGCCCCAGCAATTGTAAAAAATAAGACATTTATAGGGGGAGTAAATTCACCTATTATATTAAAAACTCTATGCGAACTTGGTTTTAGGTTTACAAGTGTTCCTCCTACGACCATACAGGTAAGAAGCGAAGATACATTTAAAACCTTAGCTGCACCTGCTCCCAATAGAATAAATCCTACAGACATAATAAATAATTCTTCACTATGCCTTGCCTTTTTAACTACATAGGTCATAATAACCCCTATTATAAGTCCTAAAACAATCGACCCTATTATCTCTAATAATGGGCTACCTATTATCTTTATTATGGAATATCTCTCTCCGCCTGCAAGCATCTTGCTTAAGGACAAACACACTCCAAATACCATAATACCCAATGCATCGTCTATGGCTACAATAGGTAATATAGTTTGTGTCAAAGGCCCTTTAGCCTTTAATTCTCTTACAACCATTGCAATTCCTGCAGGAGCCGTTGCTGCCGACATACTAGCTATCATAAGGCTAAACTCTGTGGATTGCTTAAGTATAAATTTCATGACTAAAAATACTATTATAAATGCTCCAGCTACCTCGGCTACAGTTATTAGCAGTACATCTTTCCCCACCCTCCGTAAATCCTTTATCAAAAATTCATTCCCGATGGCAAAGGCAATAGCTGCCAAAGCCAGTTCATTGATAATGCTA
The DNA here is from genome assembly GCA_012799205.1 of Clostridiales bacterium. GTDB lineage: Bacteria > Bacillota > Clostridia > Caldicoprobacterales > Xylanivirgaceae > JAAZLT01. Next base: position 15,097 of record JAAZLT010000012.1, on the reverse strand, counting down.
AAAGATTCAACGTCTTCTGCAGTCAATAGATTGATAAAGGATGGCCCTATTATTAATCCTGCTATTATGTAGCCCGATACATTTGGTAGTTTGAGCCGGTTCGAAAGCCTTCCTCCTACCACTCCTACTAAAATGGCAACACCTAGTTTAAATAATAAATCCAATATAACATGCCTCCTTGTATATTTAGTATTGTATATTTAGTATTGTATATTTAGTGTTGTATATTGCATAATTGATCTATTTAGTTTTTATATAAAATACTATAGTTTACACCCCTTTGCCCAATTATGCCTAAAAATAGCTCCATAATGGAGCTATTTTTGATTCCAAAGTTGTAAAATGTTTTATATAGATATGACATCCTCTAATCCTGCCCTATCTATAATATCTATATCCCTTTGTCCGTGCAACTCTATTAGACCCATATTTTGGAATTCAGATAATTTCCTACTTAAAGTCTCCTGTGTCATCCCCATAGATGATGCAAAATCTCTCTTGCTCATAGTCAGTGAAATCCTTCTATTATCGCTAGACATCATAAGTAATCTTTTTGCTATTCTATGACCTGTATCATATAGGCCAATTTGCTCTATAGTACTTTCTGCCCCCTCTAGCCTTTTACTAACTTCTTCTAGTATTTTTATAGCTATCTGTGGATACTTAGTCATTATAATCTCTAAGTTTTCCCCATCTATGGTGCATATGCCTGTATCTTCTAAAGCTTCAGCATAACTTTTAATAGGAGAGCGGGTAAAAAGCGATATCTCCCCTATAAAATCTCCAGGCTCTAAGATCCTAATGACCTGTTCCTTCCCGGATTCTGATAACCTTGATACCTTTAGTTTGCCATTGTTGATTATATAAAGTTTCTGGGAGACATCTCCGGGAAAGAATAGTGCCTCGCCTCTATCTAATTGAATATTTCTGATGATACCTTTTATCTCTAGGGTCTCCTCTACGTTCAGACTACTGAAGATTGGCACTGTTTGGACACATGTATCACAATTTTTACATCTTTCACAGCCTAAAGTACTCTCCAAAGCCATCCCATCAACCTCCCAAGTTTCTTAGAATATTATGATCCAAATATAGCATCTACTTTATCTAGCATATCCATTATAGGCAACTCATAAGGACACAACTCCTCACAGTTTCCGCATTTAGCACAGTGGCTAGCATTTTTATCCTGGGTCGCATATCTTTCTCTAGCCCAATCTTTAAGATCATACCGCGTATAATAACCTTCCATTAAAAACATCATTGGTATATCTATTCCTTCGGGACAAGGTAGGCAATAGCCACACCTTCTGCAAAATGTTTGACCAAGTTCTCTAGCCTCCTTCTCTAAGGACTCTTTTTCTTCTTTGGTCAAAGGCATATTAGCAGCTTGGCTATTTTGTATCACCTGCTCTACACTGTCCATACCAGGTATTGCAACAGTCAAATGAGGATTATCTAATATAAACTTAAGCGCTCCTTGGGCATCCCTTATAGCACCGCCTGCAATAGGCTTCATAGCTATTGTTCCTACATTCTTTTCATATGCCCTCTCAAATAGATACTCTCCTTGCCTTTCCACAACGTTTAATGGAAATTGAATAGTCTCGAACATGTCCGTCTCTAACGCCTTTTCTATTACCTCTTCTTTATGACTGGTAATTCCTATATGCTTTACCACACCCTCATCCTTTAATTGTCTCAAGGCTTTATATGCTCCATCATCTCGTAGCGTTCTATTTAGCTCCTCTGGTGATCCTACATTATGCAATTGATACAGATCTATATAATCTGTCCTAAGTTCCTTTAAGGATATCTCTACGTCCCTTAACATAGAGTCCCTATCCCTAACTCCAGATTTTGTTGCAATATAAATATCCTTTCGTCTCCCATAGAAAGAGTTACCTAATAGCCCTTCGCTAACCGTATAGCCCCGGGCTGTATCAAAAAAGTTTATCCCCATCTCTAAACATTTATCTATTATAGCATCTACATTATTTTGATTTAATTGTTGTATGGGAATTCCGCCAAACCCTACTCTAGATACCTTAATCCCAGTCCTACCTAGTGTACTATATACCATATATACCCATCCCCTTTTAAAATGTAGTTAGTTTTATTCCATAATAAGACCAGATAATAGCTATAAGATAGCATCATCTGGTCTATACTATAATTTATTAACTTAAGCTATCAATAGTATGTTTCGACCTTATATTTTTCTTTGAGTTCTTTCGTCCTGTCTAAGTATCTCTCTTGCTGTTTTAGACCTGTGAGCTGTTCTATGACTTTACCCTTGACCTCCTCAAGAGCACTTATACCAGGTTCTTTTTTTGATGCTACCTTTATAATATGATAGCCAAATTGGCTCTCCACTGGCTGACTTACTTCCCCAACTTCCATTTCAAATGCTGCCTTTTCAAATTCTGGCACCATGCTACCTCTGGTAAACTCGCCTAAATCTCCACCCTTGTCTTTAGAAGGACATGAAGAATATTTATTAGCTGCATCCTCAAAGGATAGTCCAGCTTCTATCTCATCAAATATATCCTTTGCTTCTTTTTCTGTCTTTACAAGTATATGACTAGCCCTTATAGCCTCTGGGGTATTAAAATGTTCTTTGTGTTCGTCATAATATTTTGCAATCTCGTCTTCTGTCACATTTATATCATCAAACAATCTATGCATGGCATATTGTTTTAATGCATTTTTCTTCATACGTTCCATTTCAATCTCAAAGGCCTCATCTTTATCAAGGCCTTTTTCTACAGCGTCTAAGTATAATAATTCTTGGTTGGCCAGCTCCTCTGTAATCTGCTCTATGCCTTGAGGTGATTGAAATTGCGCTGCCACCTGTGGGTCTAATCCGTTTAAAAATGCATATACATCTTGCTGCGTTATCTTCTCTCCATTTACAACCGCTAGTACTTTACTTTGATCCATGATTTAATATTCTCCTTTTGGTCTCTTTGACCTCTATTGGGTCCATCTGCCAAGCCCGCCTTCTATTATAGCATATACTTGCAAATTATTCCCGCTATATGATTTAATCATCTTGGGATGTGTTTCGCCTATATATATCCTCTATTATTTCGCTTGGTGGAATTATAAGATATGTTCCTGGTCTTATGGCACTATGATCAGCTATTCTATTGATCCTACCTAGATCATTACCATACTTAGAATTTCCATAAAATCTACTACTGAGACCAGAGAGTGTATCCCCATCTTTAAACTCGTATACCTTCATCCCTGAAGTGATCTGTTGGCTCTCGAATTTCTCTTTTATCTTTTCCAGCTCTTTTATCTTTTTCTCATTTTCATCCAGTTTTTCTGACATATCTTCTTTCTTTTCAGTCTTCTCTTTAAGTTCTTGTTCTTTTTCATATAGATCTTGTCCAGTCTTATCCAAAGCATCCTCTAGGCCTTTAATGACCTCTTTTAGATTAGCTATTTCCTGGCTATGTTCATCTTCTTTTTCTTTTTGTTTATCTACTACCTCTTTTTCTTTAGGGCTTGTCCTTTCCACATCCTTACCTACAGCATTATAATTCTTTACGAAGGGCCTTATAAGTATGGGATATGATATAGCGGCTAATATTATAACTACTAGCACTGCATATATCCATCTATAATGATGTCTTCCAATGATCAAAGGCTTTTTACCATCTCCCCTACCCTCTTTTAAGATATCGAGAGGGTCCTTACTGGACTCTGGCTTATAAAGTATTAGACTATCATTTGACCAAATGTAGAAGTTTTTAAGGCCACCCCTGTCATCTAAGAGATACATCACTTGCCATGGCCTATCAAAGTAGTTTCTATGCACATACTGATCCTCTTCCATCATCATGGCTCCCCAGCCATTTCGCATGCCATACCAGCCTACTATTTCCTTGTCAGGATACTTTTCCATGGCCTTTTCTTTTATCTCAGGCCATTTTAAGCCCCCTAAAGTATCTGCTGCATTAGATAGTCGGCCTATAGGGAATACGCCTTCAATATGTATGGAATTGTCCTCTTTATTCTTTACATGACCCATTAAAAGCCCGAAGTCTTTTTGGCCAAAGGATATTCGCCTATGCCAATATATAGAATCCGATAACTTTTGACTATATATTATATTCAAATCTCTATCCAAACCCATTTCCCCCTAATATTCACTGTCATATATATATTATGTCACTTTATAGACTATAAGTAAATAGTAAATTTAGGGATTTCAAAGTCTTTGTTTTTTTATCCTAAAAAGAGAGATGACAATTATAAGGCCTGATGCTATGGCAATGGCTATTCCAATTGTCAATATACCCAGCTCTAAAGCGGCCTTATTCTCGCCATCTATAAGGGCTTTTATAGCCCTATAGGATGTAATTCCTGGCACAAGGGGCATAATAGCGGGAATGGTAAACATAGTAACCGGACTTTTTGTACTTCTTGCAAAATATTCGCCCATTATTCCTATTAATACAGAGGCTACAAAAGTAGCAGCTACAGGTGAAGCGTATAGGTTCATAATTATTATATAACCACCCCATCCTACTCCTCCAGACAGTCCTACCTCTTTTATTAGTTTTTTAGGTATATCAAATAGAATACCAAATCCTATGGTAGCTAGGCATCCATATAATATCTGAAGTATCATTTCATGCCGCCTCCTATTGTATCCCAAATCTTTAGAAATGCACCCACACCTGCAGCGATGCCTGTAGCAGAAATTAGTGCGTCAATGCCTCGGGATGTGCCGGATACTAGATCTCCCCCTATTATATCTCTAATAGAGTTTGTAATGGCCACACCTGGCACTAAAGTCATAATAGAGCCTACAATTATCATATCTAAGGAACCCATCCCATAATAGGAAAATAATATGCTAAATAATGTCGCAAGCCCCCCACCTAGACTATTTATTATAAATGTGGGAAATTCAATCTTTTCAAGATACATCACAAAAATCTGAAGTATCATGGCTGTTATAAGTGTAGGTACAAAATCCCTATAGCTACCTCCCAATATCATCATAGAGGCTGCAGCGGCTATTCCTGCAGCAGCTATCCTAAAGAGCCAGTTAAATTTTTTAGTCTCCTCTATAACCCTCAGTTCCCCTATGTATTTTTCTATATCCAAGGTATCCCACTTTTCCCTAGAAAAGCGTCTAGAAAGATCATTTATAAGAGCAATCTTATTTAAATCAGTACCCTTTTTTGTAATTCTATTTATCTTAGTATATATTTTTGCATCATGCTCTATAGACACAAATATCCCTGTAGGGGTTACAAATGTCTCTACTTCATCTACCTTGTTTTCTAGCATCCTAGCCATGGTATCTTCAGTTCTATAGGTCTCACCACCATTTTCAAGCATTAGCTGCCCTGCATAGGATACAAATTTAAGAAGCTCATTTATATTCATAAGGTATATCTCCACCTATATACAAATAATTATACGTTTAGATCTCGTTCTAATTCTATATCTTTCAATGCCTTGCCATCCAAATCCTTTATGGTAAACATATTATTCTCTAATATTCCGTAAGAGTTTGGATTTCCTGCCTTCGGAAAAGTAATAGAGCCCGGATTTAATATATATATGTCATCTTTTCTTTTTGCAACAGGTATATGCGTATGTCCATATATAAGTACATCTCCATCCATTAGTTTAGGCAAATTATTCTCATTATAGATATGGCCATGGGTTAGAAATAACCGCCTATTATTATATAAGACTATAGAGTAGGTAGACATTATAGGAAAATCCAATACCATTTCGTCTACTTCACTATCGCAGTTGCCACGTACAGCTATTATCCTATCTGCAAAAGAATTTAGAAGAGTTATCACTTCTTTTGGACTATGCTCCTTTGGAAGAGGATTTCTAGCCCCATGATATAATATATCCCCTAATATAATCATATAATCAGCATTTTCGCGCTTTAAGGCTTTTACTGCCTTTTTTGCATAGTGTATAGAACCATGTATATCTGATACAATAAATAATTTCATTTTAATATCCTCCTCTTATTTATCTGCCTATAATGTTAAACGTCGGATTATAGCTATATAAAACGTCATTTTAATTCTATACCTATTTATAATATCTGAACGTTATTTCTGCCCTCGTTCTTTGCTTTGTATTGAGCCTCATCCACCCTATTGATTATATCATCAAATGTATCTGTATTTTTAAGTTCTGTAACACCCACACTTATCGTTATACGAATATCATTTGGAAACTTCGTGCTCTCAATTATTCCTCGTAACCTCTCTGCCATCTTATATGCTTCTTCTACGGTAATTTTGGGCATAAGAATGATAAATTCTTCCCCGCCCCAACGAGAGAGGATATCCACCTTCCGGATGTTTTTTGACAATACTTCGGATAACTTTATTAAGACCCTATCTCCTATGTCGTGGCCATATGAATCATTAACTTTCTTAAAATAGTCAATATCAATCATAGCTATCGATAATGGTTCCCCATAACATTTAGAATAATCAATTAGTTTATCTAGATAGTTATTAAAAGCCCTTCTGTTATATAGCTTTGTTAATTCATCTACTGTCGAAAGATACTTTAATTTCTCTTCAGCCTTTATTCTTTTCCTAATTTCTTCCGTAAGTTCAACTTTTGAAGCCATTGTCTCTTTTAATCTATCCATCATTTTATTAAAAGAATTGGCTAGTATACCGATTTCATCCTTTGATTTAATCTTTATACGCTTATTAAGATCCCCCTGTCCAACTGCTTCTGTCAGGGTGACTAATTTAATAATATCCTTTGTCGCCTCCTTTATATAGAAATAAGTAAATGTGGATATAAGCATAATAGATAAAAATCCTATTAATAGAAATTGTTTAGTTTGTTCATAGATTTTTAAATCTATAACTTCTTTAGGGACCTTTAATACGACAACCCAATTATCCCCCCTATTTCCCTCGACATGATCTATGGATTCATAATCTCCTCCAAAACTAAACTGGCTTGATTCTATTGTATTTGAAATAGGGCTAACACTAACTAAAATATTCTTATTATTTTCATCTTGGTATATGCCGTATTCTATGTCTTTTCCAAGCATAGGCAAAAATCCATCAGCTACCCTTGTTGATAATGGTTCCTTGCCGGGTTCCAATATTATAACCCCATCAGTTCTTGCAATTTTCACTACCCCGGGTTTATATAATGGAGAGTAATTTTCGATGATTTTGTTAAATAAGCTAAATATTCTCATATTGCTCTTTAATATCCCAATAACCTTACCCTGATCGTATACTGGTACGACCACCCCTAGTACAAAATCACCAACACTATCATCATAACCCCTATCATCAAAGAATACTTTACCCTTCCCCCCATTATAGCACTCCAACCACCAATACTTTTCACCATGGGAGAAGGTCGTAAGTTTCTCTGTAGATGCTATCAGTTCGCCATAGATATTAGTTAAAAAGATCTCGCCGTATAAATCGGGAATAACCCCTTGCTGCTTTTTTAGATACTGAGCTATGGGATTGGATAAATATTCTTGTATAAATACATGATTTCCGTCATCTATACTCATCCATCTATCATTCAATGCCTCGATTCTATTCTTTCTATCTAGCTCCTCCAAAGATCCAAGCTGCCTGTTGCTCTCTTTTAAGCATTCTATAATTGCGGGAGTTGTCGCTAGCGTTTTAGTCGTTCTCGATAGCTCCTCTAGATAATTGTCAACATTAATAGATATGGCTAGTGCGATATCTTTATTGCCTTCCAATGTACTCTTTATTAAAATTTTTCTATTATATCCTACCGTAACAAAGGTTAATATTGTCACTACCACAACCCCCAGGGCCGTAGTAATGCTAATTAATTTCGCCCTAAAAGACATATGTATCACCCCTTTAACTATTCACACACAGTAAAATAGGCAACCCTTCGGTTGCCCTTTGTATATAAAAAATCGTCCTACTTACACTGGCGGTCCGACTATCATAGTAAAAATACCTTAGATTCGTGACTTTGCGTCCCTACCTTTCGATAGATTTGCCCTTACATTCGAGATATTTGTTTTTATAATATGGGAATTATCCCAAATTCTTTGCATAATCTTCCTTACCCAAAACTTTATAGTGAATAAATGCTATTTACCCCCTTTAGAGTATTTCCTAACGGCCTTCTTGTAAGGAATAATTGCTACCTATGTCTATGAATTATATTTGCAAAGTATATTTTTGTCAAGATTTTCATTTAGTGATGCATTGCCTTTTATCTGATGCATTATAGTCTTGATACTTATTTGCTCAATTTGCCGGATCTATAAAATTGAAAGTTGGATTCCCTTTGTGAGTGAAAAATTACCATATTATTATCACCTATAAAGTAAGAATAAATTTTTTTCTGAGAAATAATCAATATATAGGCTTTATAGCTGTTCTCCTCTCCCAAAATAGGCTCCTATAGATCCAGAAATAAAACTACCATCGGCAAATAAGGTATTGTTTCTCATCTTAATTTGAACTTGGCTTAATACCTTTATTAAGTCTGACCTCTCATTTTCATCAATTATAAATTCAATTCCGTACTTAAATAAATTGTTACCTACCTCTTCAGCCCATACGATATAGCCGTGGACTCTCAATTTTTCACCTAATAAACCCATTGTAAATTGTAGTATAACATCTTTCTCAACGGGTAATCGCAAATGCGATACAAAACATAGGCCACCAGGTCCAATATCTTTTATTGCTACCTTTGTGTTGCCTACATCTATTTTTCTCCCTTTAATTTCCGTAATCATTAGACTGGCCTCTAAAGCTTGGGAAAACCTTACCCTGAAGAATTTACGTCTTTCAACAAATGGCATCGAGTCCACGGGCCTTATAGGCAGGCACTCTCTTTTGGGAAGAATGTTTTCGAAATCCTTTAAAGGCAATGGTCTGCTAAATATATAACCTTGCCCTGTATAACATCTAAGTCCCTTTAAAAAGGATAATTGTTCCCAGGTTTCTATATGCTCTGCGACCAATTTAATTTTAAGATCTTGCGCCATCTTTATGATATGACTTATTATGATGGTGCTAGTCTCGTCTTTGATAACATTTGTTGTAAAAGAACCATCTATCTTTAAGATATCTATGTTAAAGGTGCTTAAATAGGCTAATGAAGAATATCCTGTCCCAAAGTCATCGAGAGCAATCTGTACACCAAGAGCCCTCAACTCATTAATGTCGGAAATAACTGTATCAGATTTTTTAAGCAATATGTTTTCCGTAATCTCCATAATGAGGAAATCCGGTTTCAGTCCATATTTATCGATAGTTTCCTTAACATTCCTTTTAAAATTTGCCTCTAAGAACTGTATGCTGGAAAAATTTATAGCCATTTTTATGTTCGGAAGCCCATTATCGAGCCATTCTCTGTAATGCCGGCATACCTGCTCTAAAAGCCAATGACCTATTTTGATAATATAACCCGTTTCCTCTGCTATAGAGATAAATTCAACTGGCGATACTAAACCCCATTCCGGGTGAGCCCATCGGATCAATACTTCGGCTGCCAAAATTTCATTAGTTCTAAGATTGACTATGGGTTGATAATAAAGGGTTAGTTCATTATTTTCTATTGCATCCCTCAAATCGTTCCTTAGAATAAATTCTTTATAGCTTTGTATATCTAAATCCCTGGAATAAAATTTATATCTATTCTTTCCCTCATTCTTGGCCAAATATAGGGCAGTTTCTGCATGCCTAATGAGTTGATCCGAATCTTTTACATCATTGCGATAAGTACTTATACCAATACTCAAGTCCACATCCAACTTATACTTGCCGATCTCCAAAGGATAGGAAAACAAGCTGTAAAGCTCCTCTATGATCGTCTCATACCCTTCTATCCTATCTACCCCTTCAATGATTATAATAAATCGATTATCGGAATAACGACAAATGTATTTGCCCTTACAACTTAGTGTTAGCTTTTTAGCTATTTCATTAATATAACGCCGTCCTATCTGAAAGCCTAAAATATTCTTTATATATCTATAGCTATCGATATCCAATATAAATATAGCAAAATTAGCATTAATCTTTTGCGGTTTCCCAAAATACAGTCTGCATTTCTTCTTAAAATCTAGGAAGTTTGGTAGTCCCGTCAATTGATCGTGGGTAGATATATAGCTGATCCTATCTTCGGCTTCCACCCTCTTTGTGATATCTCTAAAATTTACTACGATGCCGTCTATAGTTGGCTCATGCAGGAAATTCTGCATATGGATTTCTAGGTAAAGCTTCTTCCCCATCTTATTAACCAAGCACACATCTCGTTGGATACCTTTGTCCGGATTTTCTATAACAAAATCTATCATATTGGCAATATTTCGCCTCTCCGATTCCTCATAATAATCATATATTTTTTTCCCTATACGTTCTTCGGGTTTATGGCCAATAACCTTTTCCGATGCCTCACTAATATAGGTTATTGTGCCATCTGGTTGCAATATCTCAAACACATCAAGGGATTCTTTTATTAAAGTGGCAAATCTTTTCTGAATCTTATCGACTTCTTCCTGATGCCCCTTTACCTTCTTTTGTAGTTCCTTTTTTTCTGTTATATCCTGTAAAACTCCTAGAACAGCAATCACCTGTCCATCTTTGCCGCATATGGGTTCTCCCTTACCTAAAACGTACTTTACTTCCCCGTTGGCCTTTAAGATGCGAAATTCATCTTCGTAAACTTTTCCCTCCAAATGCGCTTTCATAGCCTTTTGTAATATCCCACGATCGTCTGGGTGGACTAATTTAAGGGTATTACTAAAGTCACTTTTAAATTCTGAAGGATCAATATCATAAATTCTAAACATCTCATCTGATCCATAGAATGTATCCTTTTTAACATCATACTTCCAGCTACCTATACCGGCCAGTCGTTGTGCCTGATTTAAATGTTCTTCCGATTCATACAAATTATTTTCCACTAACTTATTGCTAGTGATATCCTGAATAATTCCTACTACCTTAATAGGATTATCCTCTTTGTCATAAAGCACCTTGGCTATTTCATGTATATATTTTTGAGTCCCTGTTCTGGTGATAATCCGATACCCAATATTATATTCCTTCCCATTCCTAGACCCTATAGCAGCCTCTTTTACTTTTTTGAGATCATCCGGATGAACAAATCTATAATAGCTTTCAACATTCTCGAGAGATCTTTCATTGCTACTTTCTAAAATATTGTATACGCCTTGCGTGAAAAACATTTTCTCCTCCCGAATATCATAGGTCCAACTCCCGAGTTTAGAGATCTGCTCCCCATATAGCATATTCTCTTTTAATTGTCTATATTTCCCCCTAAGCTCTTTATACCTTTTAGCTAAGGACTTATATTCTTTTAAGGTATTAAATATATTTTCTCCCATGATTCTCCCCCTATGTTCTCTTTAGATTAACTCCGTATAATCTTGCCAAAAGAAAAATTAAGTTATGCCAATGATCTATTTCAATCAAAATATAAGCACTACCAAATACCAAACCAAGGATTAAAAACGTAGGATTCAACATAAAGGTGTATGATTATTCCCATTTCGTCTTCATATGCCTTAATATATGAACCTTCGCAGGTATGATCTGTTAATACTACGTGATTTAACCGCTAATACCATTAAATTATATAATAGCATGCTCAGAAGATTTCCTTCTTAGATAGAAATCTATAAGAAAATACCTAAGAAACTTCTTTTGGAGGTATTGGAACCTATATATTATTTCCTACGCAGCAGAAGCTCTCTAACCGTACTATAAATGCGCACATTTCGCAACTTAAATTCTTTTACTTATACGTATTAGGAAGAACATGGACTCAATATGAGATTTCTTTCATGAAGTTCAATACACCACTGACTGATACCCTTATATTCGAAGAGATCCAATATTTTGTTTATACCATACCTATATGATGATTTCTTATTCCCTGTACGTGCGTATGGTCTCATAACTTTTCGTGGGAGGATTGATACCCTATAGCATATTGCAACTAAGATATAAAATAGGTCGCAACTTGGTTCAAAAAGAAAAATTGCAATTGAGCGATTATTCTATAAAGTTCCCTCATTCTATAAAAAAGAAACAGACCTTTATTAAAACCTTTTTGCACTCTCTATTGCTCTTTGAATCCCATCTTCTATAATTGCATCATGGTCTAATGTAATAATATTGAGTCCTTCAATCGTAAGGGTCTGTATATCTTGAATACCCATAAAGTTTAAAATCTTTCTTAAGTATCTATCTCCCATCTCTATTTCACTGAGCGGAGGCTGGCTATATAGTCCACCTCTGGCAGTAATATGAATAGCCTTTTTATCACAGCAAAGCCCTATTGAGCCTTCCTCTGTATATTTAAATGTGATACCAGCTATTGCAATATAATCTATATAGGCCTTGAGTATAGATGGTATGCTAAGGTTCCATATAGGTGCTGCAAAGACATATTTATCTGCCTCTGCAAATTGATAGGCATATCTTACTATATGGTGAGCCCTACTTTTTTCTATATTAGGACTAAATAGATATTGGATATCAGCTCTACTAAGTGGCTCTACACCCTCCTTATAAAGATCTAAAGTGATTATAGTATGTTCTGGATTTTTTGACTTATATTCCTCTATAAACCTTTCTGAAACCTTGAAAGTTGCAGATTCTGCATCGGTTTTTGGATTGGCCTTTATATATAATAAGGTGCTCATATCTACCACTCCTATGGAAATTTATTTTCTATCATAGATATAACCCTTATTATTATTCCTAAACAGCTATAATATATTATTTTTTCTTATACTTGACCCAAGGCCATTTGAACCACTATAGATACTATTACAACTATAGCCGATATTATAAAGCCATGAAGCATAGGTGCAGGGCCTGAGTTTTTAATATCCCTTAAATCTGTTTTAAGGCCAATAGCACCAAGAGCCATCACCATTAAGAACTTACTAATTTGGGTAAGTCTAGTCCCTAACTGCAATGGAATCATTCCAATGCTATTTATAATTGCAGCCACAATGAAAAATATTATAAAGTATGGAAATATATCTTTAAAAGGTATCTGCTTTTTAGCTGTCACATTGCCTTGGCCACCAAGCTCTTTTGCCTTCACTCTATGAGATATAAATGAAAATGCTACTACCGTAGGAATTATGGATAGTGTACGAGTAAGTTTCACAATAGTTGCAAAGCTTCCTGCTGCATCTGAATAAGCATAACCTGCTGCTACTACAGATGATGTGTCATTTACAGCAGTTCCTGTCCAAAGACCATAGGCAAGATCACTAAGCCCCATCTTATGTCCCATTATGGGAAATAGTATTACCATCAATATATCAAATATAAAGGTTGCCGATATGGCATAGGCTACATCGCTATGCTTTGCATCTATAACAGGAGATATTGCCGCAACTGCAGAGCCTCCACATATGCCGGTACCAGCTGAAATAAGTGAGGATAGCTTCCAATCCATATTAAATAGTTTTCCGAATAAATAGCCAAACCCAAAGGCAGCGGCTAAAGTAAATACCATTACTACAAGTGAAATTTTACCTACCTCTACTATTTGCCCAATGCTTAAGCTAAATCCTAAAAGTATAATGGCAAGTTTCAAAAGCCTCTTTGATGTAAAATCTATACCCGGCTCCCACCTGGTGTTTTGCTTTACAAATAATGTGACTATCATTCCTAGAAAAAGTGCAAATACTGGTCCACCTACAAGAGGCATTTTACCACCGAGATAAAAAGATATTACGGCTATAATAAGACATACTAGTATTCCTAGCCAGTGTTTCTTAATTTTTTGCATACTTATATCCTCCAACGTTTATTAATGAGTTTATTATATCTTCAAGTTTATAATAACACTTGAAATTGTATCTGTAAAATACTATAATCTTATATAATTGATAGGCAAATGCCTATATATCAGAGAGGTGTTTTAATGACTATTAGACATTTAAATGTGTTTATAAAAGTAGCGGACCAAGGCTCGATGACGGGTGCAGCAAAAGAACTTTTTATAGCCCAACCATCCGTAAGTCAAACTATAAAAGAGCTCGAAGATCACTACAACATAAAGCTATTTGAAAGACTCTCTAAAAAGCTCTATATAACTCCAGAGGGCAGAGAGCTTCTAAGCTATGCGCGCTACATTGTATCTTTATTTGAAGAAATGAATAAAAAAATGAGGCATGCCTCGAAAAGTAGCAGACTAAAAATTGGTGCAACCGTAACCATAGGTATTTGCCTATTAAGTGAGCTTTGCAATCTCTATCTGTTGGACTATCCAGATGCAGATATTGAAACCATTGTAGACAACACCAGGGTAGTGGAAGATATGGTATTAAAAAGTGAAATAGATTTTGCCTTAGTAGAAGGCCCTATACATAGCGATGATATAGTCTCTGAGCCTTTTATGAAAGATGAACTAATTCTTATATGTGGCTGTGAGCATCCCTTTAGAAAAAGGGGATCTATATTTTTAAAGGAATTGGAAAATGAAAAGCTTATAGTAAGAGAGAGTGGCAGCGGTACTAGAGAGCTATTTGAAAATACTATGCTCTCTAGAGGCTATGATGTAAATATAAAATCTGTATGTAATAGTGCAGCTGCCATTAAAGAAGCAGTTCTCTCCAATATGGGGGTATCGGTTATATCTAGGATGATTGTACAAAGAGAATTGGAGCTAAATAAACTATTTCATATAGAGATAGAGGACGCAAAGTTTAAGCGCCAATTTCGTATTATCTATCATAAAAATAAGTTTATATCAAAATTTATAAAAGACTTTTGGAATCTTTGCTACTCCTATGAAGACTCCTTCAATCAGTAATGAATATGGAAATAGTGAATTCACCTATATCTGTTTGTATTGGTATAAGTAGCGCCTTTTCACTTGCCATGGATGCAGATTTGTGCTCTCCAATGATTATCTGTGGCGGAGTAATATCGCAGCTATACTTATATTCGGTTAGTTTGGTCATGGCATTGCCCCCAATAATATTGGCAACTTCTCCTAGGGCCGATGATGCAAAGACATCTAGTTCATCCATTTCCATGCCTGCCATTATCTTGAC
>JAAZLT010000128.1 GCA_012799205.1 Clostridiales bacterium | reverse complement strand
CTAGTCTTAAGAGTATTTTGGAGATTATGGGCTAGGCAGAAATAATCCGTTATATAGTGAGATATTACGCCTAACCTATAGGAAAACCTTCTTTTACCTAAGGATTCTAGACTTTCCATCTTAGACTTAATCAAGTCGATAGAATCATTATATATCTTAAATTTAGGATGCTTTGCTATTTTGATATCAGGTGCTATGCTACCTAATATAAAAAACATCCTGCTTATATTCTTTCTTTCATGTTTATCCATACGGTTGAATATAAAATTGGCTATTTGCATATGTGAAGTTATCTGCATACTCTATCCCTTTCTAATAAAACAAAATCAAATTTTATTGCCATAGAAGCGAGTATATATTATAATCTGAGTAATAGCAAGGTGTAAAATATGGAGGAGATATAAGTCTATGGCTACTGATTATACAGATATTGGAATTATAGGCGCTGGAAATATGGCAACAGCAATTGTAAGTGGTATTATTAGGGGAGGGGGCATCCCTGAACATATACATATTTTTGATATAGACGGGGAAAAAATGAATGCCTTATCACAAAGGACTGGCGCAAATATTGCAAAGAGCAATCAAGAAGTTGTAAAAAGGTCTAACATTATAATATTAGCTGTAAAGCCCCAAGTGTATGCTGATTTGCTAGGGAAACTAAAGGATGATATTACAAAAGATCATATTGTAGTATCTATTGCTGCTGGAATCTCCACACAATATATAAAAAATAGATTAAGAATCGGAAATAGCGCCCGCATAGTGCGCATAATGCCAAATATGCCAGCGTTAATAGGCAAAGGGGTCATTGCAGTATGTGATGATAGTAGCGCTAAACAATCAGATATTGAGACAGTAACAGAGCTATTTAGCCATTTAGGCAGCATTGAGCTTGTAAGTGAAGAAGATATGAATGTAATAACTGCTATTAGTGGCAGTGGACCTGCGTATGCATTCATGTTTTTGGAGGCCTTGGCAGACGCTGCAGTTATGATGGGACTTTCAAGGGATCAGGCCTATCGTATAGCAGCGAATATGCTTATAGGAGCAGCTAGCATGTATAAGGATACAAAGCTACATCCTGGAGAGCTTAAAGACATGGTGTGTTCGCCCGCAGGCACCACGATAGGGGCAGTCTACGCCTTAGAGCAAAAGGGCTTCAGAGGGGCCATTATGAGCGCTGTAAAGGAATGTGCAAAGAGAGGGGAGCAGCTATCTAAATGAAAAAGGAAGTAGAAGTATATACAGACGGAGCATGTAGCGGCAATCCAGGGCCGGGCGGCTGGGCAGCAATACTTATATATAAAGATGTAGAAAAGGAGATATATGGGTTTGAAAAGGATACTACTAATAACAGGATGGAGATGCTGGCGCCTATAAAGGCATTGGAGATACTTAAAATGCCCTGTAAAGTATCTATACATACTGATAGTGCATATGTTTTTAATGCCTTTACGCAAGGCTGGATAGATAATTGGCAGAGAAATAATTGGCAAACAACATCTAAAAAACCTGTACAAAATAAAGACTTATGGCTTAGATTGATAGAGCTTACAAAGCAACATAAAGTTGAATGGATTAAAGTAAAGGGACATAGCGATAATGAAAAAAATAATCGCTGTGATGAATTAGCTAAGCTAGCTATAAAAGAGAATGTTGGTTAGTAAATCAAGATAGCCATGGTATTATTTAAACGACTATAATAAACCGTATTATAAATGATCCATACAGTACTATTCGTAAAAGCTGCATTTTGCGAATAGTACTAAAGCCTTTATTTATACTTCCTTCATACGGAACTCATTCTATAAATTTTCATACTCATTTGAAATTTAGCCTATATATGGTATAATCAAAATCACAGTAATCAGTAATATACGGCCTCCCTATTCATTATAATTTATTTTAGAACTTATATTAAGGAGCTATATCTATGAATAAGGAAAATTCTTATTATAGCAAACGTCAAAATGAAAATACAATACGACTTCGTAGGGTCTTAAAAGATCTG
>JAAZLT010000127.1 GCA_012799205.1 Clostridiales bacterium | reverse complement strand
CTTCTTGTACAAAGATTTAAAGGCCCTAAATAGATGATAATAAAAGTTAATAGGGGAGATAAATCCACAAAGTTCATCCTTCATATATTTATCAACTTCCTTGGCATCTTTACTTAGCCAATCAAATTCTGTTTTCCTATCTTTAACCTGTCTATTATAGGAACCGAAGGAAAGTCTATCAATTAACTTAGCCGGCAGTGTATTATCTAGCAGCTTATTTTGTATGCTAGCTATTAAACTGCCAGCTCTTACATCTAATCCACTTTGTTTTGCAGAGCCAGAGAGAATAATGCCATCTATATCATTAGAGTATCGTATAATATATTCCTGGCCTATGAAAGAACCGAAGCTATGGGCAAATATATATAAGGGTAGACTACCATATCTTTGTCTGATCATATCCGAAATAATTCTTTGATCCTTGACAATGTTATTAAAGCCATCTTCACCAATATAGCCATAGACATTATTATCATGCAGAGAATAGCCATGGCCGCGATGATCACTTGCATAGACTATGAATCCATTTTCATTCAAAAAAGATGCAAAGCTATTATATCTTCCACTATGTTCTGCCATACCATGAAAGATTTGAACAATACCCATAGGCTCCTTTACATCATCCCAGATTCTCAAGAGCAGTTTCGTTCCGTCAAAGCTTATTATAAAAGATTTTTTCTTTCTGTGCATAATATTTTACTACCTCCCATATTAACATCTAGGGCTACTCTTTTATATCAATTATAGCCGATTTTCATTATATTTCCAACATATTATAAACTGCGTAAATTATATGATATAATATATTCGTATTCTAAATATATATCTAAAATATCAATAGAGGAGAGGATATTGATGGCCTATATAGCATATAGGACAGATGAGAAAATACATATTGATGGTAGATTAGATGAGAAAGCTTGGAAGCTTGCACCTAAGTCTCCAAGATTTGTAGACATTGTAACGGGGGAGCCTGCTTTATATGATACTTATTCAGCAGTGCTCTGGGATGATGAATACCTTTATATAGGATTTTGGATAGAGGAGCCCTATGTTCAAGCTGAGCTGAAAGAGAGGGATAGCCTCTTATTTACAGAAAACGATGTAGAAATCTTCATAGATGGCGGGGATACTTATTATGAGTTTGAAATAAATGCTCTAAATACAATTTATGAGGTGTTCTTTATTTGGAAAGATGCCTATAAAAGGGGCGGTAAATATGATGTTCCTGAGTTTAACTTATATGAAAGAGATGTATATACCTTTGGCGGCAATCATGATAGAGACGATGCATATTTTTGGACAGGCTCTCATCCTAGAGGCTTAAGATGGGCATTTAGAGATTGGGATTTTCCTGGTCTTAAGACAGGCGTTCATATAGATGGAAAGCTAAATGATCTTACCCATGTAGATAAAGGCTGGACTGTAGAGTTGGCATTTCCATGGAAGGGCATGAAATGGCTTGCAAATGGCAGATCATTGCCACCAAAAGATGGCGATGAATGGGCGATACAATTTGCTAGATATGAAAAACTTATAGGTCTAAATAAAAATGTGGGCTGGGCATGGGATCCCATAGAGTCAGATGATAACCATAGGCCAGAGAAATTTACCCCAATTGTGTTTTCAGATAAAAGGGTCTATTAATACATACCCAATATATGGTGTAATTTACGAAAAACTATAATATTGCACAGAAGGTAGGTTTCATTTTGGAAAATTCTTTTTGCTTAGGTTACTTTCTTTAAGGGTATAATAAAATTGTTATAGCAAAATAAAATAAGGAGCAGGTAGAAAACCTGCCCCTTATTCTTAATGCATCCTTTATTGCATCTTAAATTCCTGATATATATGCTCATATTCATCTAATACATTGTGCACATCTATATAAAAGCTAGTATTCTCTATAACTTCATCCGGAAGATTTAGCATTATATTATTTTTGAATTCTTCAGGTAGATACTCTTCAGCAGCACTATTTGCACTTGAGAAGTTTGTTATTTCAGAAATCTTAGCACTTACTTCAGGTTTCATTAAAAAGTCTAGGAATTTATAGGCTGCATCTTTATTGGGAGCCTCCTTAGACATTACAAAGCAGTCGAGATATATGGGCATACCCTCAGTGGGGAATACCGGCTCTAATCTATCATCTAGATTTTGACCCTTAACGGCTTGGTTAGAATACATAAATCCAGCTACGGCTTCTCCGTTTATAAGTGAATCTTCTGGTGTGTTTGTCTCAAAGCGCATGACATTTTCTCTAAGCGCAAAGAGCTTTTCTTTAGCCTCTTCAACTTTGGCAGGGTCTGTTTCATTATACTCATAACCTAGGGATTTCAACACAAGCCCCATTATCTCCACAGACCAATCTATTAATACGATATTATCTTTCAGCTCTTCTTGCCAAAGATCATTATAGCTCGTAATAGGATCAGCGCCAAGCGCTTCTACTGCCTCAGGGTTTACAAGTAAAAATGAGATGGATACTGCATAGGGTATGGAATATTCATCATTTTCATCATAATAATTGCCCTGATAGACTGGGTTTATATTTGAGAAGTTGGGCATTTTACTTTTATCCCAATTTTCTAGATAGCCATTTCGCCTCATTATATCTACCATGTAGTCTGTGACTACTGCTAGATCATACTGATCTGGATTGGCCTCTAGAAGCTCTTGCATTTCTTCATTAGATTCAACTTCTTTATAATTTACAGTGATGCCCGTGTCCTTTTCAAACTCTTCTATGACCTCCCTGGGCACGAAATCTCCGCCCCATGTCATAAGATTTATCTGTTTAGATTTGCCGCCTCCACCACAAGATGTCAATGCAAATACTAGAACAAGGGATAAAATTGCTGCTACAATCCTTTTCACATTTTTAATCGCCAACGGTAATTCCTCCTTAAAATTTATATTATATAAATTACTTAGGCTGCATAAATGCTACCCAACGAATGTCTACAGTATAGGTAATCATCAGATAGATTATTGCCCAAATAATTAAGTACTATAGCTCCTCTTGCCTAAAAACTGGCCTAGACCAACTATAAAAAATGTTCCCACTAATATAAGTGTGCAAAGTGCGTTTATCTTTGGGGTGACTCCCACTCGCATCATGGAAAACACATGCACCGGAAGGGTTGTAGATGTAGGGCCAGACATGTAGGTGGATATTACTACATCATCTAGAGATATAGCCAAGGCTAGCAGTGAAGAGGTTATTATAGATGGTATTACTAAAGGAATTAAAATAGTCCATATAATTTGCCATTTAGTTGCACCTAAATCCTTAGCTGCCTCTATTATAGATATATTGATCTCTTTAAGCCTTAATTGCACCATAATATATACATAAGGTACGCAAAAAAGGGAATGGGAGAGGACCAAAGTCAAGCGTCCGAAAGGGAGCTTAAGGGCATTGAAAAAGAATAGAAGAGATATTCCAAGGGCCACCTCCGGCACAATCAGCGGTAGGACCATTATACCCCTTATGGTCTTTTCCATTTTTTTTGTCACATACATGGATATAATTGCTGTGGCCGTTCCCAGTATGGCAGAGAGGCCTGCAGTTAATATAGCAACCTCTATGCTTATCTTGAAAGCATTTGCAATGACCCTATCCCTAAACAGCTCCCTATACCAGTCCAGTGTTAGCCCTGTCCAGATAGCCGTAGATGGACTTTGATTAAATGAGTACAATACAACACTTAAAACAGGCAAGTAAAGCAGTACAAAAAAAAGCGATAGATAAAACGTGCGAAAGTTTTTTGATCTAGTACCCATTAAAAAAGCCCCTCCTCACTATCTTTGGTCACAGTACTATATATAAACAGTATAACAAGGACTAAAACAATCATTCCTACAGAAAACGCTGCGGCTAGGGGCCTGTTTCTACCCTTAGTAATTTGAGTATTGATTAGATTACCTAAAAATACTGTTTTGCCACCACCTAAAAGATCTGAGATAAAAAACAATCCCAAGGCCGGAATGAATACCAACGTAAACCCTCCAGCAATGCCGGGAATTGTAAGGGGCAGAGTGATATTGAAAAAGGTCTTTATCTTACCAGCTCCCAGATCGCTAGATGCCTCAAGCAGAGCTCTATCCAGCTTATCCACCGAATTAAATATAGCAATTATCATGAATGGAATTAGCATATAGGATGTACCTATTAGGGTTGTGCTAAATTTATACATCATGCTCAAGGGCTTATCTATTATATTCATACTCATCAATATACTATTTATAATCCCACCACTGCCTAAAAGTATTATCCATCCATAGGTTCTAAGTAGGCTTGAGATCCAAAAAGGAAGCATTATAAGCCCAATAGCAAGATTTTTCTTTCGAGCTTCCAGATTAGAGGTAAAGTATGCAACTGGATAGCCTATAAAAAGGGTGGTAAATCCCGTTAATAGGGCGAGAAGAAAAGAATTTAAAAAGATCCTTAAGTATATAGGATCGAATATTCTCCTATAATTATCTAAAGTAAACTGAAATACCACATTACCCAATTCATCCCTAGTAAGAAAACTTAAAGCTACAACAAAGATAAGGGGGGTTCCAACGAATATTGCTATCCAGACTAATATGGGTATGGCTAATGCATTTTGTCTAAGCTTTTTCATATTAATTGTCAATTCCCCTTTCAACATCTTCCATTGGAAGTAATATTGCACCGGAGCTATCCCAGGTCACATAGACATTATCTCCAATCTCATATTGGCAATCACCAGATCGATACTCTATTACTGTAATATCTTGCCCATCTATATCAAGCTGCGTTTTAGTCTGAGATCCGGCATAATGGATGGATAAGACTTTGCCAGAAAGCGAGTTAGCTGTATCATCACAAGAGATGCTCATCTTATCCATGTGTATAGCAAGCATTGCATAATCGCCAGAGGAAAAGCTAGCATTATTTGAATATCTCACCTTGACTACATTTTTTCCGAATTTAATACTGGCTAGTCTATCAGACACTTCTAAAACTTCAACTTTTTTAATATTTCTATCTCCTATAAAGTTGGCCACAAATAGGTTTTTAGGATTATTATATACATCTCTAGGGCTTCCTATCTGTAGGATTACGCCCTCATGGATAATTGCAATTCGGTCAGACATATTAAGGGCTTCGTCTTGATCATGGGTTACATATACAAATGTGGTATTGGTCTGTCTTTGTAGATTAGCAAGTTCCATCTGCATATGTTTTCTAAGTTTTAGATCTAGTGCACCAAGGGGTTCATCAAGTAGTAATATGTCCGGTTCATTTATCAATGCTCTGGCAATTGCAATTCTTTGCATTTGACCACCAGATAACTGGTGACTCATTCTATTTTCATATCCAGTCATTTGAACCAAATCTAAGACCTCAAATACTCTCTTTCGGATACTGCTCTCATCCATGGACTTTTTAACCCGGGGGCCATAGGCTATATTATCGTATATATTCAAATGTGGGAAGAGTGCATAGTTTTGAAAGACTGTATTCACATTTCTTTTATTGGGAGCTAGATTCTTGATAGATGTACCATTTAACAATATATCACCGGAGTTTATATCTTCAAGGCCAGCTATACATCTCAATAAGGTAGTCTTACCACAGCCTGAAGGGCCTAAAAGGGTCAAAAATTCGCCATCTTTTATATCAAATGTAACATCCTTCAATATATGCGATTTTCCAAAATATTTATTTAGATCTACTATATTAAGTAGCGGTTTATCCATATAAAACTTCCTTTCAAAAATATTCGATGCTGTATATATACCCATATATTTAATAGTCTAACTTAGGGTTTATATCTAAAGATCAAACCTTCTGTCCTACTATAAGCATCCATGTATGCAAAAAATATATCTTATTATCCTTTATATAGGGGCGCATTCCTGTCTTCTTGCCACCGTCTAATTCTTGCAGGAGGCTCTCCGTTATGGCAGCCCTGGAATCTTTAGGGGCATCAGTTAAATCTAGCCAATCATCTAATACCATTTCAACATCTCTAGTTTGGGCCTTTATTATATCTATGCCATACCTTCTAAATAGTTCTAACATTTCTTGTTCTGTAAGTGCATAGGTATGTGAGCTATCTCTGAGATTTTCAAGCCTATTATAAAATGTTGAGATCTGTCTATCATCTGGCGAGACTAGATCCATAATGGCTATATATCCACTTGTTTTAGTAACTCTAACCATCTCCTGTAAGGGTTTATATACATCATAAAAATGATGAAGTGCTAACCTACAGGTTGTTAGGTCAAAAAAAGAGTCGTCATAGGGGAGAGATTGTGCAAATCCTTCATTAAATATTATATTATTAATCCCCTCTCTTCTAGCCGCCTCCTTACCAGACTGTAACATAGGCCTGCTTGCATCTATAGCATGTACTGTCTTGACATATCTAGCCAGCGCCCTAGCCAATATGCCTGTACCTGACGCATTATCAAGGGCTAAGTAATCCTTATTTAGGGGAATATTATCTATGGCCCATTTTAGGTACTCTGTATTGGACAGTGGATAACCCTCCTGATCAAAACGCTTTGCCTGCATGGCAAATTGTTTTTGGATCTCTATGTTATGATCTTGTTCAAATTCATTCATAAAATATACCTCCCAAAAATCACATCATATTTGTATGGAGAGATTATATCATAAAAACTAAGGCATAATAAATAGGCGACTAAATTTTAACATTGACTATAGTCCCGAACGTTTTTCCGAAAACCTAGAAAAACGTTCAAAAACTTGTTGACTTCTAGATACCCTTTTGGTAGTATAAAGACGTCAATTATCAGTTTATAAAAATTTCTCAAAAACTACATAGGAGGAAAATTTTAATGAACAAGCTAGACAGTTTTTTTCGTTTAAAGGACAATGGCACAGATGTAAAAACTGAGATAATAGCAGGGATTACCACATTTTTTACAATGGCTTACATAATATTTGTAAACCCTGATATTTTATCAGATGCCGGAATGGATTTTAACAATGTAATGGTAGCTACTTGTATCGCTGGAGCAATAGGTAGTATACTGACAGGTCTTATGTCTAACTATCCATTTGCCCAAGCTCCAGGAATGGGACTGAATGCTTTTTTTGCATATAGCGTAGTACTAGGTCTTGGGTATACATGGCAACAGGCCCTTGCGGCAGTATTCATATCAGGAATTATATTTATATTTATAACAATGTCAGGCATACGTACAGCTGTGGTAGAATCAATACCAATGTTTTTAAAGAATGCTATTAGTGTTGGTATAGGACTGTTTATAGCGTTTATAGGATTTAGTAATGCTGGTATAATAGTAGGAGGCGAATCGCCTATTCTAGATTTTGGTAATTTCGCATCCCCAGAAGTTCTATTGGCCATTATAGGGCTTATAATTACTGCAATACTTATGATCCGAAATGTCAAAGGTGCACTATTTATTGGGATAATAGCAACCACAATAATAGGCATACCTATGGGTGTGACTAATCTGAACATTGATCTAACTGGTAGCAGCATAACCCTAAAAGACACATTTATGCAGATGGATTTTAAAGGTTTGCTAATTAGAGAGGGAGGATTTTTCACAAGTTTTATCTCTGTAATAACTGTAATACTTGCGTTCTTTATAGTAGACATGTTTGATACATTAGGAACCTTAATAGGAACTGCAAATAAGGCAGGTTTTTTAGATGAGAAGGGTAACCTACCCAAAGGAAACCAGGCCATGATGGCAGATGCTATAGCCACATGCGCAGGTGCAGTCTTAGGTACATCTACAGTTACAACCTTTGTTGAAAGTAGTGCTGGCGTTAGTGAAGGTGGCAGGACAGGATTAACGGCCATAGTAGTTGGTATATTATTTTTACTAGCTATATTCCTAGCTCCAGTGGCTGGCATCATTCCAAGTGCAGCTACAGCTCCGGCTCTCATAATTGTAGGGGTCCTTATGATGAGCGCTGTAAAGAATATAGATTTTGAAGATTTAGATGAGGCTATACCTGCTTTCTTCACAATAGCTTTAATGCCTTTCTCATATAGCATAGCTAACGGAATAGCAGCAGGTTTCATATTCTACTCTATAGTTAAGATAGTAAGAGGCAAGGCCAAAGAAGTACATCCAATAATGTATGTATTTGTAGGGCTATTTCTACTAAGATTTGTATTATTAACACTTTTCACTTAATATAATAATGGCCCAATTGACCCATTCGGATCGATTGGGCTAATTTTTTTAAAGGAGCTTATGATATGGCAAAAGTTGCAATTATAATGGGTAGTATATCTGATATGCCCGTAGTAAGGGATACGGTGGATATTTTAAAGAAATTCGGCGTCGAGACTGAGGTAAGGGTAATGTCTGCTCATAGGACTCCAGATGATGCAGCTAAATTTGCAAAAAATGCAAAAGAAAATGGCTTTGAGGTAATAATAGCAGCAGCGGGTAAAGCAGCGCACCTGCCAGGAGTTTTGGCAGCCTATACTACACTTCCGGTGGTGGGGTTACCTGTAAAATCTTCTACAATGGATGGGCTTGATTCACTCCTATCCATAGTACAAATGCCCTCTGGCATACCTGTAGCCACTGTAGCTATAGACGGCGGAAAAAATGCAGGGCTTATGGCTTTAAAGATATTGGGTGTAAAATACGAGGATATTGCCGAAAAGATCTTGGCATATAAGGAAACAATGGCTGAAGATGTTAAGAGGCAAGATGAGCAAGTTCAATTGGAAGGAGATACCGATTTTGTTGGATAAATTCAAGGATGAGTGTGGAGTATTCGGCATATATGATAGAGATGGGCTAGATGTGTCCTTGCTGACATATTTTGGTCTATATTCTATTCAACATAGGGGCCAGGAGAGTGCTGGAATTGCCGTATCTAATGGAGATGAGATTATATATCATAAGGGCACGGGCCTTGTCCCAGAAGTATTTGATGAGGATAATATTGATAGGCTAAGACAAGGAAGCATTGCCATAGGACATGTGAGGCATTCTACAAGCGATGGGAATCTACCCCAAAACACCCAGCCCCTGGTGACAAAATATAAAAAGGGGAATATGGCAATAGCTCATAATGGTGCCCTTATAAATGCGTCCACTTTAAGAGATGAACTGGAGAATGTAGGGGCCATATTTCAAACCAATACGGACAGCGAAGTAATGGCCAATATAATTGCCCGTACCAGTGATAAGGGGTTGGAAGAGGCTCTAAAAACTATGATGAGCCGAATAAAAGGAGCATATGCACTTACTATGATGACGGAAGATAGCCTAATTGGTATAAGGGATCCACATGGTATACGTCCTCTTGCCCTAGGTATTTTAGACGATTCATATGTAATAGCATCGGAGACATGTGCTTTCGATGTAATAGGCGCTGAATATATAAGAGATGTAAGACCTGGTGAGATTATAATAATTACCAAAGACGGGCTGAAATCTATACAGACACCAGTGCCACTCGAATCCAGTTTTTGTCTATTTGAAT
This sequence comes from Clostridiales bacterium, assembly GCA_012799205.1. Lineage (GTDB taxonomy): Bacteria > Bacillota > Clostridia > Caldicoprobacterales > Xylanivirgaceae > JAAZLT01. The sequence continues at coordinate 17,995 of JAAZLT010000127.1, read as the reverse complement.
TTGTGTATTTTGCTAGGACTGATAGCGTCATAGATGGCATAAGTGTCCAGGCATCTAGAAGAGAGGCAGGTAGAATACTTGCCAGAGAGAGCCCTGCAGATGCAGATATAGTAATAGGCGTTCCAGACTCTGGAACCACTGCAGCACTTGGATATGCAGAAGAAGCTAATATCCCCTATGCAGAAGGGCTTATAAAAAATAGGTATGTAGGTCGTACATTTATAAAACCTACACAAGCCATAAGAGAACAGGATATTAGAATAAAACTAAATGCCCTTAGAAGAATTGTAAGGGGCAAGAGAATTGTAATGGTAGACGATTCTATTGTTAGGGGGACTACCAGTAGAGCCATAGTGGATATGCTCAGGCTGACAGGTGCTAGAGAGATCCATATGCGCATTAGCTCACCTATTATAAAGTATCCCTGTCATTTTGGAATAGATACACCAGACAGACAGGCTCTAATAGGTGCTAACTTTTCTGAGGAGGAAATTTGCGAGCAACTAGGGGTTGATTCGCTTAATTATATTAGCATAGATGGACTATTAAAGACTGTTGAAAGCAGTGGTGCAAGTTTTTGTCTAGGATGTTTCAACGGGAAATATCCCATTGAATGTAAAGGAGGGTGTAAATGACTATGGACGAGATAACGTATAAGGATGCAGGAGTAGATATAGAGGCAGGATATAAAGCAGTTGATCTGATGGGTAAGTATGTAAAGGATACCTATAATGAGAATGTCATAGGAGATCTCGGAAGCTTTAGTGGACTATATAAGCTGGGCCTTGAGGGCATAAATGAACCAGTGCTAGTTGGTGGAACGGATGGCGTTGGCACAAAGCTTAAACTTGCCTTTATAATGGACAAGCACGATACCATAGGACAAGACTGCGTTGCTATGTGTGTAAATGATGTAATATGCCAGGGTGCAAGGCCATTATTTTTCCTAGATTATTTGGCCACAGGTAAACTTGTCCCAGAGAAGATGGCAGATGTGGTCAAGGGCATAGCAGAGGGCTGTAAGATGGCAGATTGTGTATTAATAGGTGGGGAGACTGCTGAAATGCCAGGATTCTACGATGAAGGCGAATATGATATGGCCGGTTTTGTAGTAGGAATGGTAGATAGAGAGAATATAGTAGACGGTTCCCAGATTGTAGAAGGTGACGTGTTAGTCGGAATCTCATCTTCGGGGGTGCACAGTAATGGATATTCGCTTGTGAGAAGGCTTGTAATAGATGAAAAATATAGGCTGGACGAATACTATGACAGCCTTGGGAAGACTGTGGGGGAAGAGCTTTTGACCCCTACAGCCATATATGTAAAGGGTGTGTTAAGAGTATTAGAAAACCTTAAAATTCATGGAATATCTCATATTACAGGTGGAGGGTTTATAGAGAATATCCCAAGAATGCTACCAGATGGCCTCTATGCTGAAATAAAAGAAGGTAGTTGGGAGATAAATCCTATATTTCATTTATTGCAACAATGGGCGAATATATCAGATACTCAGATGTATAATACATTTAATATGGGGATTGGGATGGTTATGTCTTGTGCTGAGGATATATCAAAGGAGGTAATAGATATACTGTCCTCTGAGGGCTATAAGGCACAGATAATTGGCAGGGTAAAAAGCGGTAATAGTGGAGTGGTATTTACAAAATGAAGAATATAGCAGTGCTTATATCCGGGGGAGGCTCTAATCTTCAATCTCTTATTGATAGTGTAGAGTCTGGTAAAATTAAGGCACGAATTTCAGTTGTTATATCCAGTAGAAAGGGTGTATATGGACTTGAGAGGGCAAAACGCCATAATATACCTGCCTATTGTATTCAAAAGAGGGACTTTTTAAATGATAAAGATTTCGATAAGGCATTATTAGAAAAGCTTAAAGAATATGAGATAGATCTAGTAGTGCTTGCAGGATATCTAAACATACTCTCACCGCAGATTATAGCAGAATATGAGAACCGTATAATCAATATACATCCGTCTTTAATTCCATCTTTTTGTGGCAAGGGCTATTATGGTGCCAGGGTGCACCAGGCTGTTATAGATTATGGGGTGAAGATTACCGGTGTTACTGTACATTTTGTGGATGAGGGTGCTGATACAGGCCCTATAATACTACAAAAAGCAGTTGATGTAAAAGATTATGACAATGCGGATTCCTTAGCTGAGAGGGTATTAAATATAGAACACGAGATATTGCCAAAGGCGGTAGCTTTATTTGTAGAAGATAGATTGTTGGTGGATGGAAGAGTTGTTAGAATAATAGAAAACTGAGAATGTTTGGAGGTACTAAAATGGGGAAAAGAGCAATAATAAGTGTATCCAACAAATCGGGAATCGCAAACTTTGCAAAAAGGCTCTGTAAATTGGGAGTAGAGATCTTATCTACAGGTGGTACAGCTAATATACTCAGGGAAGAAGGCATTAAGGTTACCAATGTAGATGATGTGACGGGATTTCCTGAGTGCTTAGATGGACGTGTAAAGACGCTTCACCCAAAGATCCATGCAGGGATACTAGCAAGAAGAGATAATATGGATCATATGAATGAGCTTAAGGCATTAGATATTGAGCCAATAGATATAGTGGTTATAAACCTTTATCCCTTTAAAGAGACCATACTAAAAGAAGGTGTAACCCTAGAAGAAGCCATAGAGAATATAGATATAGGTGGGCCTACCATGCTAAGGGCAGCAGCCAAAAACTTTAAAGATGTAGCAGTGGTTGTAGATCCTAAAGATTATGATAAAGTATTAAATGAATTAGAGAAAACTGATGAAATAAGTCTTAAGACGAAACTCTATCTTGCCACTAAGGCCTTTGAGCATACTGCACACTATGATAGCCTTATAGGAAGGTATCTAAGAGATGAGATAGGAGATGGAGGTTTTCCTGATCTTCTGACCTTAACATATGAAAAGGCTCAGGATATGCGCTATGGGGAAAATCCACACCAAGGGGCGGTGTTTTATAGGGAGATAGGGAAGTTTAAGGGCGCCCTGACAAATGCCAAGCAGCTACATGGAAAGGCATTGTCCTATAATAATATAAACGATACAAACGGTGCATTGGATCTATTAAAAGAATTCAATGACCCTACTATAGTAGCCGTAAAGCATGCCAACCCCTGTGGAGTGGCAAGCTCTGACAATGTGCTTGATGCATATAAAAAGGCCTATGAATCGGACCCAGTATCTATATTTGGTGGGATTATAGCCTGCAATAGACAGATAGACGAAGACACCGCAATAGAGATAGATAAAATATTTATAGAGATAGTAGTGGCACCTTCTTATACTAAAGGAGCCTTAGATGTTCTATCTAGAAAGAAGAATATAAGGATATTAGAGCTTTCCGATATAGCCATTCAGGTAGAGGAGAGTACATGGGATTTTAAAAGGGTTTATGGTGGGTTATTACTTCAAAAGTGGAATACCAAGCTTTTTAATGAAGACGATGATTTTAAAGTAGTTACTAAGAGGGAACCTACTAAAGAAGAACTAGAGGATCTATTATTTGCCTGGAAAGTAGTAAAGCATACCAAGTCCAATGCCATAACTGTGGCAAAGGGCAAGAAGACTTTAGGCAACGGCCCAGGGCAAGTAAATAGAATCTGGGCAGCTGAAAGCGCCATAGAAAGAAGTGGGAAAGAGGTAGATGGAGCCGTATTAGCCTCTGATGCATTCTTCCCATTCTCTGATGTAGTAAAAGCTGCAGCTGAGGCGGGAATTACAGCCATAATTCAGCCTGGGGGCTCTATAAGAGATAAAGATTCAATAGAGCTTTGTGACAAAAATGATATAGCAATGATATTTACCTCTATGAGACATTTTAAACATTGATTTGGAAAAGGACGTGGTTTTGTGAAGGTTTTAGTAGTTGGTGGTGGGGGCAGGGAACATGCCCTAGTTTGGAAATTGGCTAAAAGCCCAAAAGTAGCAGATATATACTGTGCACCAGGAAATGGTGGAATAAAAGATTTAGCACAGTGTGTAGATATAAAGGCTACTGATATAGAGAAAATGACAGTCTTTGCCCAAAATGAGAATATAGATCTAGTTATAGTCACCCCAGATGATCCTCTTGTTTTAGGTATGGTAGATGCACTTGAGAAAAAAGGCATTAGGGCATTTGGACCATCTAAGAGGGCGGCTGTCATAGAGGGGAGTAAAGTATTTTCTAAAAACTTTATGAAAAAACACAATATCCCTACAGCCAACTTTGAAGTCTTTGATGATAGAGAACTGGCATTAGAGTATCTTAGGACATGTAAATATCCAACAGTTGTCAAGGCAGATGGATTGGCCCTTGGAAAGGGTGTATTTATAGCAAAGGATTTGAAAGAAGCAAAAGATGCTGTAGATGCATGTATGGTGGACAAGGTATTTGGCAGATCAGGAAATAGGGTTGTGATAGAAGAGTTTATAGAGGGACCTGAGATATCTGTACTTTGCTTTACCGATGGAGAAACAATTGTGCCAATGCCAAGTGCGCAGGATCATAAGAGAATATATGATGGAGGTAAAGGACCTAATACAGGCGGAATGGGTGCCTTCTCACCAAGCCCTCATTATACTGAAGATATGGCAAGATATTGTATGGATAATATATTTAAACCTACAATGAATGCTATGAATGAAGAGGGTAGAAAGTTTAAGGGTATATTGTACTTTGGGCTCATGCTAACAGATAGCGGAATAAAGGTCTTAGAATATAATGCAAGATTTGGAGACCCTGAAACTCAGGTTATACTTCCTCTTCTTAAAACAGATATAGTGGATATACTCGAGGCAATAATAGACGAGAGATTAGAGGGCATAAATATAGAGTGGAAAGAGAATATCTGCGCCCTTACGGTGGTACTGGCATCCGGAGGATATCCAGGAGCATTTAATAGAGGATATCATATCCAGGGTTTAGACGAGATAGACAAGATAAAGGATTTGACCGTATTTCACGCAGGTACCAAAAGTGGGGAGAATGTCTACTATACAGATGGCGGTAGAGTCTTAAATATAGTATCTACGGGAAAGAATATAAAAGAGGCTAGAGATAATATATATAAAAACATAGATAAGATACAGTTTAAAGATATGTTTTACAGAAAAGACATAGGTAAAAAGTAGAAGGGTAAAAAAGAACTGCCCTTGGTAGGATATCTTACCAAGAGCAGTTTGTTTTTATAAATTAAATGCATTCTTTAATGCAGTCATAGCATTCTCTTCATCTATCATATCCACTATAAAAGATATTTTTGTCTCAGAGGTTGTAATTATCTTGATGCTAAGATCGTTATCTGCCATGACCTCAAATACTTTACCGGCTATACCTGTCTGTTTTTCCATGCCAAGGCCCTCAACGGTGATCTTGCTTATCTCTGCAAATACATCTGTTCTCAGCTCGCCTATCCTAGTGTTAAATGGTCCGATAAGCTCAATGGCTTTATTGAGATCTTTTTCCGGCAAAGTAAAGGATATATTTATTCTATTATTTACAGGGGCAGTTTGACTAATCATATCTATATTAATGCCACTGTCCCCAAGTGCTTTAAATATATCTGCAACTATCTTAGGTGAATTCGGCAGGCTGTTTAAAGTGATCATAGCTGCATCTTTGCTTGTATATATATTGGTTACCTGGGTCTGATAGGCCATCATATCTGTCATATCATATATATCAGGTTCTTTCACGGATACCAGGAATTTCGCCGCCTTTATAGCACCCTCTGCAAATATCTGTTTAGAATGGGCTATGTGTCTTATCTCTAATATCTCATCTATACCTGCAAATAGTACGCTATGTTCTCCCACTATGGTACCACCGCGAATTGAATGTATACCTATTTCATCTTGCAAACGCCTATTATCTTTAGAATGTCTCCCATATGTAAATGTCTTACTATTAGATAATGCCTCATTTATAGTATTGGCTATAGTATAGGCGGTACCACTTGGCGAATCTATCTTCTTATTATGATGTTTTTCTATTATCTCAATATCGAAATCTTCCGATAGCACACCAGCTGATTGGGAAACCAGATCACATAGAAGATTTATGCCAAGGGACATATTGGCCGATAAAAAGATGGGTATGTCTTGAGATTTTTCTTCTAGGAAGGCTATATCTTCCCCAGATAGACCCGTGGTAGCTACCACAACTGGAATCTTTCTTTGAGCTGCTGCGCTAAGTAGTGGCTTAACTGCATCATGTCGAGAGAAGTCTATAATTACATCACAATCCACTGCGCACGCATCCAATGAATCGTATGTGGGATAGGGGTTGTCTATAAGTTGTGGACGCGCATCAATACCTGCTACTACTCTGACCTGTGGGTCAGCTAGTGTAGCTTCTGACACTACCTGACCCATAGTTCCGTTACAACCATTTATTATAATATCAATCATCTAATTGTTTCACTCCTTATTATAAGAGGTTTAGATCCTGCATACACCTTCTGAGTGTGGCCAGATTTTCCTGTGACATATCAATAAGCGGGAGCCTGGGGCTTCCCATATCAAACCCCATTAGATTTAAAGCGGCTTTAACTGGGATGGGGTTTACTTCCAGAAACAGGGCATCTATTAAAGGCTTTAATTTAAACTGTAGTTTATAACTTTTCTCAACATCACCTTCTAGATAACTCATAACCATATCATGAGTATCTCTCGGTGCTACATTTGCAACTACTGATATTACGCCTTTTCCACCTACAGACATAAGAGGGACTATCATATCATCATTACCGGAGTACATATCTATAGTTTCATTGCAGAGCCTTGACATTTCAACTACCTGTGAGATATTACCGCTGGCCTCTTTCATCCCTACAATATTTTCAAGCTTTGAAAGCTCAAAGAGGGTGTTGGCAGTCATATTAAGCCCTGTCCTTCCCGGCACATTATATATAATTATAGGAATATCTACACTTTCGCTTATGGCTGTATAATGGGCGATTAGCCCTTTTTGGGTTGTCTTGTTATAATAGGGAGTTACGATCAAAAGTGCGTCTGCTCCAAGCTCTTGGGCCTTAATAGAAGACTTTATAACCTCTTTAGTGTTGTTTCCGCCTGTGCCGGCAATAACCGGAAGTCGCCCAGCGGCTTCTTTCACCACAAAATCCATGGCCTCATATCTTTCGTTTAAAGTCATAGTAGGAGGCTCACCAGTGGTTCCACAGACTAAAAGGGCGTCTGTACCCTCAGATATTTGAAATTCTATAAGCTCTTTAAATGTATCGTAGTTTATACCGCTTTCAGTAAATGGTGTGGACAGTGCAACACACGAACCGGTGAAAACAGTCATATATATTCACGCCTTTCTATATAAGTTTTGCATTCCAATATTCTACTAATTTTTCAGCAATTTGTATGGTGTTTGTAGCGGCACCCTTTCTAATATTGTCTGCTACGACCCATAGGTTTACACCATTTTCAACACTGAAATCCCGTCTAATTCTGCCGATAAATACCTCATCTTTTCCATCTACATTAACAGGCATAGGATACTGCAGATTATCCGGATCATCTACCACCTTAATTCCCGGAGCGTCCATAAGAGCACTTTGCAAGGTTTCGAGCTCAAAGGGCTTTTCAAACTCTATATTTATAGATTCACTATGGGAGTTGAATATGGGTACTCTAACTGTGGTAGCCGTGATCTTAAGAGTATCATCCCCTAGTATCTTCTTGGTCTCATCTATCATTTTCATCTCTTCTTTAGTATACCCATTTTCTAGGAAACTGTCTATATGAGGAATACAATTAGAAAATATAGGATAGGGAAAATGCTTGTTTTTATCCCCTCTTATGCCTCGCTCTAGATCCTCATATCCTCCAACGCCGGCACCGGATACAGATTGATACGTGGAAAATACAATACGCTTAATTTTAAATAAGTCATGTAGGGGCTTTAGAGCAACTACAGCCTGGGTAGTAGAGCAATTGGGATTTGCTATAATGCCCTTATGCTTTAATATGTCCTCAGAATTTACCTCTGGCACCACAAGAGGTACTTCATTATCCATACGCCAGGCGCTGCTGTTATCGATTACAACTATGCCTTTAGAAGCTGCAATAGGAGCAAAAGCCTCACTTATTGAGCCACCGGCAGAAAAAAGCGCTATGTCTATATCCTTATCGTCGAAGCAGGTTTCATTTAGTTCCTCTATGGTATATTCCTTTCCCATAAATTCAATCATTTTACCCGCAGACCGGGCCGAAGCAAAGGGGTAAAAATCATTTACAGGGAAATTTCTCTCCTCTAAAATCTCTAAAAATTTCCTACCTACCATTCCGGTAACGCCTGCTATGGCTAAGTTATATTTTTTCATATGTTTTCCTCCCAACAAAATGTTTTAGTCTATATATTAATCTATGTGTCAGCGACCACTTATGCGCCTTGGTATTGAGAATAAATAAGACGGCTGAACCAGCCAGCCGCCTTCGCACACTTTATATGGATATTTCTCCATATACATTTACAGTTTAAGTAGTCGAAAGCAGTTAGCGCTCCACTGTTATCAGTGACAATCCAAGAGTTATTCACCCAAGGATCAGGGATGGGATCATGGGCTATCCGCCCCCTTCGGCATTTTCCCCTTTCTCTTAGCTCCTATGGCCGCCCATTGCCTTATAAGCTGAAATACTGATGAAAAACGCACCTCTATACTGCTCAATATTTATATTATAATTTATAATACCATTTGAGAGTAGACCTGTCAAATAATTTTTAAATATTGGAAATCTCTATTGAACTAACATTAAAACCTTGTTACAATAGGTATCAGGTATCATAGTAAGAATAAATAAATAAGGAAGGACTGACTTAGTGTGGCTGGATTTTTTAATAGAATGTACTATGGCGATCCAAGAAAACCGGATTTAAGACCGGAGGATATGCCAGATAATAGATTCAAGCTGTTTTTCACTGTTCTGAGGGTTAGAATTTGGAAGCTTATTCAACTCAACTTATTATATGCAATATTTTGGATTCCATCATTTGCCCTTTTGTATATACAAAGCACTGTTACGCAGCAGACTGGAGAACCTTTGAGTATTTTGTTTTTTCTATTACTGACACCTTGCCTTATGATAGCAGGGCCAGCAACCGCTGGGGTGACTTATGTAATAAGAGATTGGTCAAGGGATGAACATGCATGGTTATTTAGTGACTTTAAGGATGCATGGAAGGTAAACTGGAAAGAGAGTTTATTAATCATGCTTATTAATGCCTTAGCACTTTTGATATTCTATATAAATGTAAACTTTTATAGACAGATGATTGTAGAGAAATGGGGTTTCATGTTACTATATTATTTCATACTTATCATGGGATTTATATATCTTATGATGAATATGTTCCTATTTCCCATGCTAATCACATACAAGCTAAAAGTGAGGCAGATATTTAAAAATGCCTTTATATTTACGATTGCTGAACTTCCTAGGAATATATTTATATTTGCAATCTCGGCAGGGATATTTCTACTATCTGCATCATATATATTATCCATTCCAGCGTTCATTTTAGGTATGACGCTTCCGATGCTTGTATTTATATCCTATACAAACTGGGTATTCGATAAATATCTAAATAAGGCTAAAGAGGACGAGGTACAAAATTAAGGTAGGTGATCTATTATATATAAAAGTTTTGCCTACGTTTACGATAGGCTTATGATCGACTATGATTATGATAGATGGACTAAATATATATTAAAAATATTTAAAATGCAAAATGTAACTCCAAAGTACATTGCGGACATTGCCTGTGGCACTGGTAGCTTTACAATAAGGCTAAGTGATAGAGGGTACGAATTAATAGGTATAGATAGCTCCGAGGATATGCTAAATGTAGCAAAGAATAAATCTTTAGATTTGGGGCTAGATATACCTTTTATACATCAAGATATCAGGCATTTGTCACTTCATAGAAATATGGATGCAATTATTTGTATGTGTGATGGATTCAATTACATATTATCTAAAAAAGATCTTAAGATGTCATTTAAGAGGGTATATGAGTCTTTAGAGCAGGCGGGTATATTTATATTTGACATAAGTTCGTACTATAAACTAAAAAATATTCTTGGGAATAATGTAATGGCGGATGCAAGTGAAGATATAAGCCTTATATGGTTTAATGAATTTTTTAAAGAGGAACTAATATGTCGTATGGATCTGACATTTTTTCTACGTAGCAAGGATGTATATACACGATTTGACGAAACACATTTTCAAAGGGCATATACACTAGAAGACATAGTAGATAACTTGTTGGACATAGGTTTTACAGATACTCAGGTTTATACCCCATTTACATTTGACTCTGCAAGAGAAAATGATCATAGATGGGTATTTGTTGCAAAGAAATAGGGTATAAATTAACTCAGTTATATAGCACATAACTAAAATCTATGTTATAATCCTTCAGTAAGAGAAGTTTTAGAGAGAAATAGATTTAGGAGATTGATATGGCTAAGGAATTATTTGCAAATACTAAGAATAAAATTGTACCATTTGATCAAGATGGTGAGTTTTTTTATAGGAGAGCAAAAAAGTTTGAAGAACATAATGACTATATAGAGGCGCTTAATTATTATAGAAAAGCAGTGGAAAAAGACCCTGATAATATAGAGTATATGCTAAATCTGGCAGAAACTTTTACTGAGATGAACTGTTTTCATGAATCTAATAGGATACTTTTCTCTATGATTCATTCTGAAGAAGTGGTGCCGGATTGCTATTTTGGGCTAGGTTGTAATTTTTTAGGCTTGCAGGATTTTGATAGGGCTAAAGAATCCTTTGAAAAATATCTAGAGGTAGATGAATTTGGTATGTATGCCCATGATGCCTTTGACTTAATTCACATATTAGAAAACCAGAATATATTCGTTATGCCATCACATGATTTACACGAAGATGATGAAGAAATTTATGAGCTGGCCAACAATGGAAGGATGCTTATAGACAGGGGCGAGTATAAAGAGGGAATAAAGCAATTAGAAAAGGTGTTAACCAAAAACCCAAAGGTGACATTTGCAAAGAATAACCTTGCACTGGCATATTTTTGCAATGGTGAAATAGAAAAGGCTATAGATACATCTAAAGAAATATTAAGGGTAGAGCCAAGGAATATCCATGCAATATGTAATCTAACTATTTTCCTATACGAGACGGGAGAGAAACAAAAGGCTAGGGAGTATGTCAAGACCCTGACAAATATAACCCCTACAGATGGTGAAGATATCCACAAAATAGCTTCTACACTCTGTGAACTTAAAAAACACAGTGATGCATATAGATATTTAAAGATGCTTTTACAGTATAAACCATATGAGATAAAGGTACTTCACTATACGGCAGTAGCGGCATTTAACTTGCAAAAGTTTAATGAGGCATTAATATACTGGGATAAGATTGAAAAGATTGCGCCCAATAATACAATTTCTTCGTTTTATAGACGGTATGTCATAGATATAATAAAGGGAGCAGTAGAATGGAGGGAAATCTCTTATAATTATCAGGTGACCTATGAAGAGATGATAAATAGGATAAAGAAGATAAATAAATATATGAATATGCCGAAGGCAGAATTTAAAAGACAATGGGAGGTCGGCAGTACATTATATACACTCTTAAGCTGGGGAGTTACATTAAATGATAATGGTATTAAAAAGTCTATATTGCTCACTGTAGGTAGGCTAGGTGATAAAGCAGCTGAAAAGTTTTTAAAAGACTTTTTACTCAGAGAGAATGAGACCGAAGGCTTAAAAAGGGATGCACTTGCTATACTAAAGCATATAAATGCAAGTGAACCCTATATTGCATATATAAATGATAAATTAGTATAGGTAAGAGTAAACATAGAAGAAGTGGATGAAAAGTCTATACCTAAAAAATACAGAAATGTCTTTAAATTTACTGTAGATAGCATGGATAAGAGGTATGAGGAGGGGTATAGGGAATATATACAGGCCATATGGTATGGCTATATAACTACCTTAGACCCGGAAGACTTGCCTAGAATACAAAAAGTGGAGACTTGGGCGGCAACTTTAGAGTATTATTATTGCAGAATACATGATATAGATATTACGAAAAAGGAAGTGGCTAGCCATTATGCTATTAGTACGAGTAGTATAGACTATAACCTTAAAAGACTTAAGAAGGCAACAGATAGAAAAATGTATCTATAATAAAGGGCTTAGAGAGCCCTTTATATTTTTTTGTGGATAATGTATAATGAATATATATTAGATCTTGGGGGGGTTTTTATGAGTCAATATATCTATATAGAAAAAATAAAGGAAGATACAGCAGTGGTTACTGCCCTAGAGGGGGAAGAGCAATTTTGCATACCAAAATATATATTGCCAGCTTATAGTAGGGAAGGTGATGTGCTGAAACTTGAGCTATCATTTGATCCCTATAAGACACTTGAGATGAAAAGTATTCTATAGGTCTAAGTTACTGATGCGGCTTAATAGGATATCTTTATTATTGGCATTTGGGTCTTTTAAAACCCAGTCGTAGGCAGTATCTAGGATCCTACCTATATCTCGTTTATCCCGCTGGCCAATACCCAGCGAAATAATATCATAACCATCTATCTTCAGATCAGATTTATGAATAGGATCTTTTCGGGCTAGAATACATTCAACGTTTTGTATAAGGTTTTTTATGTCTTTATTGGTATACTTTTTAAGCCTTAAAGCTATAAGGGTATTATCAACCCCAATAGAGCCCATGAGCTTTCGGAGCCTATATTCTATATTAGGGCTAGAGGGGACCATAGCGGTATTGTAGGCTGAAAATATATTTGACACATTACGCCTAGTATCATTATCGTATTTTAGTCCTCTCAAGATTTTTTTGAGTAAAACTTGTCCGTCTTCTATTTTGGTAGTCCATAAAAAGAGTGCACTAATTCTCTCTAACAGGTTACTATCGCATCTAGATATGATGCTTGCTATATGCTCTATACTAGGAGAATCTAAATATTTTGTTGCTCTAGGCATAATATATGTTAATAACCTTGAATCATATAAAGTCTTAATTGAATTGACAGGGAAACTACCGAGTAGAGTTTTATTAAGTTCATCTCTGATTCTTTCTACAGAGATGTTTTTTATAAGATGAGAATTTTCAGCTATAGCATCTAGGGTATTATCTTCAATAGTAAATCCAAGCTCCGACATAAATCTAATAGCTCTCATCATCCTAAGGGCGTCTTCGCAAAACCGCTTATGAGGATTGCCTACAGCCCTTATAATTCCTTTTTTTATATCTTTGTATCCTTTATAGGGGTCTATAAATTGTCTATGCTTTAATATAGGGTTGAATGCCATTGCATTCATGGTGAAATCACGCCTTTTTAAGTCCTCATATATATCTGGGGTAAATTTCACCCTATCGGGTCGACGAAAATCCCTATAATCTCCTTCGACACGATAAGTTGTAATTTCTATAGGAAGCCTATCGGTAACAACTGTCATAGTACCAAATCTTCTACCTGTGGTTACAATTTTCATATCTTTAAATTTATATTCTATCTCCTCCGGCAAAAGGGATGTGGCTATATCCCAATCAAATATTTCCCTTCCCATAATGTGGTCTCTCAATGCTCCGCCTACTATATAGGCTTGTCCACCCTCATCTAATATACGATTTAGAACCCCCTTTACCTCTTTTGGAATACTAACTAGATCCATTCGACCAACTCCTAATATACCTAATACATATTTTCTAATTGGCAGCTTGGGTAGTAATGCTCTATGATTTCCCTATATGTCTTACCCGAAAGCGTAAGGCCATATACACCATATTGGCTCATACCTACACCATGGCCATATCCGCCACCAGTTATTGTAACGGTCTGTATATCTCCATCGTTATCTCTTTTAATATCTATATATGCAAACGCGCTTGGCAGTAGAGGAAAGTTTTCTCTTATACTATCGTCATGGCATTGTAATTTTATGGGGCTAGAGCCCGTATAGTCTATTGGCTTTAGAATATTTCTGACATTTAACTCTTTGAGCACCCGATATCTGCCGTTGGTAGTGGATATTTCAAGTTCCATAATATTGCCACCGTGACCACGTCTTATAACCTCTAAGTTAAGAAGATTACCAATATCCTCAGGTATAGAGTCGTCTGTATCATATACATCTCCAACTTTAGTGAGGATGAATGGCGATCCATGGGCCTTTACATTCTTTAAATTCTCTGCAATGGACATCTCTATTTCCTCTCTAGTGAATTCTACTGTCCATCTAAAAAATGGTGAAAATCTATCGTAGGAGGTATCGTTAATCTTATCTATAAAGGCTCTAAAATTATCTTCGTTATGTAGCCCTGGGCTATCACCTATAAACTGGGGCTTGGCTTGAAGATATGGTATCTCAGATCCTGGAAAACTATTATCTGCGCTACTCCAAACTTCATGTGATGCAGCGGTATAGCCTGGGGAGGTTGAAAAGAACCTTGTATCTACAATTTCGCCGTCATATATTGGCACTAAGCCCACTGTATCCTCCACAGCATTTAAGGCAGAGGGATGCTCTATAATATTATTATACATTTGACTAGCGGTACTATCGTCTAGATGAGCGCCATATGGGGCAAAGCCCGGGCGATTTAGGGAGGCTAAAGCATAGGCCCTAGCGCAGATAGCCTGAACACGTAATGCCTCAAGGCCAAAGGATACGGGCATCTCACTTGTGACAACTGAGGGTAGATACTTCTCTATAGGTATCTCATTTATGAGCACTAACCTTTCATCTATTTTCGAGATCTCAAACGTCCCCTTATAGGGGGTGCCTAAGTTTGAACCTCTAGTAAACTCTCTTTCTATGCCTAGGACGGATAAAAGCCCCTCGTTTAACGGATCAATATACCATCTAAATGGCGCTATTGATTTAGACTGTCCATCTATAAATAGTTCTATACCGCTAGGTACAGGCCTAAAACTTATAATGCTGCCTTTATCAATTTCAATCTCCTCAGTTTTATCCTTCGTAAATTGTCTAACCCTAAATCTATCATTGCTTTGAATATCCAGCATTTCATGACTCTTTTCGCTATGGGTTGAGTTGCCTATGAGTACCCTTATAATATCCTTGTACGTAGATGCATTGTCGTATATGGCAAATTGTATACTATTGTGTTTGTTTATATATGCAATGACATTTGATGCACCCACTGGTATAAAACCGTTTTGTAGATAGGAGAGCCTATCCTCATCTTGTAAATATATTGCAGCATCATCTGATACCTCAATTTGCCCTTCATAGATATCTTCAAGTTTTTGTTGACCAAATTGGACTACTTTAGATAAGATTATCTTTTGGAATGCCTCAAGGTATAATATATTTTCGTCTATGATATGTATAGAAAATGGGGTAAGATCATCTAACTCAATAGAGTTTGGAAAATAGAAGGTATCTTCAACCCCTCTAATATCAAAAGTCAATAGACGGCCACCAGCCTTGCTAGATTGGCTTAGAAGTAGGGCAGAGGGGATATGGGTATATTTAGGTATATAGCTCAATAGCCAATCATTATTTATCCTCATTAGTTTGAACTGTATGGGTAGGCTATTATCATTATATAGCAAGTTGACGGATACCTTGGCCTCCTTTAGGCTAATTCTCTTAGAAGATAAAACTTCATACTGTAAATTGTCTCTGTTAGTAGATAGAAAATCAATTAGGCTTAAATCTCCTTCAAAATTTGGATGAATATAGCCGCTATAATCTATATCTGTAAATTGTACTATGCTATCTAAAAAGGCAATAGTGAATGTCTCAGCTTGGCCTGTCTGAAACCAGAGCCATATAATACCTAAAAAGACCAATAATATAATTATAGTAACGGTAAGAAATATTTTGGATCTATATAATGCCATATATGAGACAACCTCCAAATAGCTTAAATTATGCCTATATTGTAAAGTATACTAAGCATATATATAAGTATACCAGTAGATATAAAATTTAAAAGTCTTTATGACAATATAATTTAAATATGTTATAATAATCTTATACTAAATCGATATGCCAATATAGCTCAGTTGGTAGAGCAGCAGTTTCGTAAACTGCAGGTCAGGGGTTCGACTCCCCTTGTTGGCTCCAACAAGTGTGGCGTAGCTTGGTAGCGCACATGCTTCGGGAGCATGGGGTCGGGAGTTCAAATCTCCCCACTTGTACCAAAAAAAACTACCTAATACATCAGGTAGTTTTTTTGTTATATAATTATTTCGCCGTATTATATAGCTCTTCTAGATATGTTTCGATTGCATTGCCATATGTCTCACTGGGCGCCCACTTCCCAATACCTCCTAGAGTCCTAAAGGTAGTAGCTTTTCCCTTAAGTCCTGCTCCATGCCTTGGATCTGGTGTATCGGATTTAGGATAGCCATCTGCTCCGGCGTATAATGCTAAATGATCTATATGAGCTGTTATACCTTCGGTCCAATCTTTGAAGCGTTGATGATCCTCTGGGGTCTCTCCTGAGCCAGTCTTGGTTTTTAGGCCACAGGGGTTATAAAATGTGGCATCTATAATGCCTCCAAATCTGCCAAATGCGGTCTCGTGCGCGGCTTGACAATATGCGCCCTCAGGATTTACACCAGCCTTTGGAGCAAGTTCAAAGTATATAGGGGCTAGACTTATAAACTCTTCAGTAGCCTTTCTCGACCTTGCCCAAGATTGCATCTGTTTGACGCTGGATTTTGTTTTAGAGAGTATTGATGTCTCAACAAGAGGCACCCCTGGTTTAGTTCCATCTTTCGGGTTATAGATCTCTTTACCAGAAGCATCATAGACCTTATATCCAGCATTTTGATCTGCCAATTTTATAGCATTATTTAAATTGACAAATGCACCAATTTGGCTTTTAGAGTCGCTCCAAGATTTCCGTACCCTATATAAACCATCAGGCTTAGGATCTGGTTTTGGATCAGGCTTTGGCTCTGGTTTTGGCTCTGGCTTTGGCTCCGGTTTTGGATCCGGTTTTGGTTCTGGTTCTGGCTTTGGTTTTGGGTCAGGTTTTTTAGTCTCGTAAAGTTTTGCAATGGTATTTTTTCCAACTATTCCATCTACAGCTAGTCCATTTTGTCTTTGAAATTTTACTACTGCATTGTATGTAAGTATGCCAAATATTCCATCTGCAGTGCCAGAATTAAACCCTAGTTCATTTAACCTTTTTTGAAGCGTAGTAACCTGAGAACCTCTACTACCTCTTCTAAGTGTGCTGGTTATAGGTGTTTTAGTCTGCCCACCACCATTGCCCTTACTAGGTGGAGTTGCTTCACCACCATATAGCTTGGCCCTAGTATTTTTACCAACAATACCATCTACAACCAATTTATGATGACGTTGAAATGATCGAACTGCGCTATCGGTTAGTCGACCGAATATACCATCTACCTTACCACAATTAAACCCTTTTTCATTTAATGTTTTCTGTAGAGTTTTTACATCGTCACCTCTGGACCCATTTCTAAGAAGCCTTGATGATGATGCACCGACATGTGGAGCAAAGCTCCATAATAGTGTTACTAGTATAAGTGTAATACTAATCAATCTTTTATTCAAGATTTCACCCCCTCACCACCTATATTAAAACATCTTTAGCCATAAAAGTCAATATGGCCGGGGTACCTATTCAAGGGGAAAAGAGTATGAGAATTCCCTAACAAAGTAGAAGTCAGATTCGATAAAAAACATGTAGAGATTAAAAACATATGAAAATACAATTTTATATAATTCGCAGCTTGACAATATATAAATAATGGGCAATAATATATGAAAGCAAATAACCTGTATTTAGCAATGAAAAAGAGGAGTACGCTTGGTCTTCCAAAAGAGAGGGGAGCTCAATAGGCTGAAAGGCTCTCCAGGAAACAGACAAGAGGAATGTCGCTTTGGAGCTATTTGGCTGAATATATAGTAGGTCAAACGGTTGTCGCCGTTATG
>JAAZLT010000126.1 GCA_012799205.1 Clostridiales bacterium | reverse complement strand
CAATGAGAGTCCACATTGATTTATATTATAATCTATGTGGGAAATAAGGTGGTACCGCGAAGAATATAGCCTTCGTCCTATATATGGGATGAAGGTTTTTTTGTTTAGTTTGAAGTCTAATAGGAGGAATAGTTTATATGGATGAGAGAATAATAGCTAAGACGTATGATCCTAAAAAAGTGGAAGATAAGACATATGATATGTGGATGGATAGGGGATATTTTAGGGCCGAGATAGATAACGAGAAGGAGCCCTATTGCATAATAATGCCACCACCTAATATCACGGGGAGCCTACACATCGGTCATGCACTTGATGGCACTTTGCAAGATATACTTACTAGATGGAAGAGGATGGAGGGCTATTCCGCTTTATGGCTACCTGGTACAGATCATGCAAGTATTGCCACTGAAGTCAAGATAATAGAGCAGATGGCTAAAGAGGGTATTACAAAAAATGATTTAGGTAGGGAAGGATTTTTAGAAAGAGCCTGGGAATGGAAGGAAAAGTATGGCGGCCAAATTGTAGAACAGTTTAAAAAACTAGGCTCCTCTTGCGATTGGTCTAGAGAGAGGTTTACCATGGATGAGGGCTGTAGCGAAGCTGTGACTGAAGTATTTATAAGATTATACGAAGAGGATCTTATATACAGAGGGGATAGGATAATAAATTGGTGCCCTGATTGTAAAACCGCCCTATCCGACGCAGAGGTAGAGCATGAAGAAGATGATGGGAACTTCTGGCATATAAAATACCCTGTTGTAGATTCGGATAGATATCTTACAATTGCCACTACAAGGCCAGAGACAATGCTTGGTGATACAGCCGTGGCTGTTCATCCAGATGATGAAAGATATAAAGATCTGATAGGAAAGACTGCTATGCTACCTCTTATGGATAGAGAAATTCCTATAATAGCAGACGATTATGTAGATAGTGAATTTGGCACCGGCATAGTGAAGATAACTCCTGCTCATGACCCTAATGATTTTGAAATAGGTCTTCGCCACGGTTTAGAACAGATTAGGATTATGGACGATGGCGGTAATATGAATGAAAATGCAGGTATATATGAGGGAATGGATAGATATGAGGCCAGAAGGAAAATAGTTGAGGATCTAAAAGAATTGAAGTTACTAAAAAAGGTAGAGGACCATAGACATAATGTAGGGCATTGTTATAGGTGTAGTTCTACAGTAGAGCCTATAATATCTAGGCAATGGTTTGTTAAGATGAAACCCCTAGCTAAGCCCGCCATTGAAGAGGTAAAAAACGGCAATATAAAATTCGTGCCTCAGCGCTTTGAAAAGATATATTTCAACTGGATGGAAAACATTAGAGATTGGTGCATATCCAGGCAGCTGTGGTGGGGACATAGGATACCCGCATATTATTGCAATGATTGTGATGAGACAGTAGTTTCAAGCACTGCTCCTGTAAAATGCCCTAAATGTGGCAGCAAAAGTTTTAAACAGGACGAAGATGTATTAGATACTTGGTTCAGTTCAGCCCTATGGCCATTTTCCACTTTGGGCTGGCCAGAGCAGACAGAGGATCTAAAATATTTCTATCCTACAGATGTATTAGTGACAGGATATGATATTATTTTCTTCTGGGTTGCTAGGATGATATTTTCAGGCCTTGAACATATGGATGAGATTCCATTTGAATATGTGTTTATACATGGTATGGTCAGGGATGCTAAGGGCAGACATATGAGCAAGTCTTTAGGCAATGGAATAGATCCCCTAGAGGTCATAGATAAATATGGTGCAGATGCATTGAGACTAAGCCTTGTAACAGGTATATCTCCAGGAAATGATATGAGATTTCATTGGGAAAAGGTAGAGGCTAGTAGAAACTTTACAAATAAGATCTGGAATGCCGCAAGATTTATACTTATGAATATAGAAGATAATGCTAGCCATATCCAGCCTATAGATACAGAGAATCTAGAGCTATCAGATAGATGGATACTCAGTAAGTACAATAATTTAGTGGCAGAGGTTACAGAGAATATGGAAAGGTTTGAGCTAGGTATAGCGGCCCAAAAGATATATGATTTTACATGGAGCGAATTTTGTGATTGGTATATAGAGCTAGCTAAGCCTAGGCTATATGGAGAGGATGTAAAAGATAAGGAAATAGCTATATCTACACTTGTCTATGTACTATCCAATACATTAAAACTGCTACACCCATTTATACCCTTTGTTACAGAGGAAATATGGCAACATTTACCCCAAGCTGAGGAGAGTATAATGATATCCAAGTGGCCTGAATTTAATAGGCAGCTTGTAGATAGCGATGCTCAGGGTAAAATGGAAGAGATTATGGATGTAATAAGGGCCATACGTAATATCCGAGCAGAATTAGAAGTACCCATGAGTCGTAAGGCCAAACTCAATATTGTGGCCAAAGAGGGATGGCAGGATATATTTGAGCAAAACCAGATCTATTTTACCACCCTTGCAGGTATAGAGGAGATGACAGTGGGAAAATATTCTGAGGAATTGGCAAAAAACACAGCAACAGCAGTTACTACCAATGCACAGATATTTATGCCATTGGAAGATCTCATAGATTTTGAAACAGAATTAAAGAGATTAAATGCAGAAAAGCAAAAGCTTGAAAAAGAGGTACAAAGATGTCAAGGAAAACTAGGAAATGCCCAATTTATAGAGAATGCCCCTTCGCATATTGTAGAGAAGGAGCGAAAAAAAAGTGAAGAATATGAACAGATGCTCGCAAATGTACTAAGGCAGATAGATGAGATACAGGAGCTAAAAGATAAGTAATAAATAGAAAGAGGACCTTTTTATGAACTACAATGAGATAATAGATTATATATATAACTCAGCCAAATTTAAATCAAAAAGTGGTTATGAAAATGCTAAGGAATTGTTGGGCAGGATGAATAACCCTCAGAATAAGTTTAAAACCATACACATAGCAGGCACCAATGGCAAGGGCTCTGTTGCATCTATGCTAGCTCATATATTATATAAAAACGGATACCGGGTGGGGCTGTTTACATCGCCCCATCTAAAAGATTTTACCGAGCGAATACGATTAAATTTAGCTCAGATACCCAAAAAGGAAGTTATGCGGATTTTTCCCATAGTAAAATCTCATATAGATGATATGATAGCGGATGGGCACTACCATCCAAGATGGTTTGAGATAATCACAGCCATTGGCTTTCAGTATTTTGCAGAAGCTAATGTGGATTTTGCCATAGTGGAGGTAGGCTTAGGTGGGCGAATGGATGCAACAAATATACTTGAGCCGATTCTCTCTATTATTACTCCAATCAGCTATGATCATGTGAACATATTAGGTGATAATATAAAGGATATAGCATATGAAAAGGCTGGAATAATAAAAAGGGGTATACCTGTGGTAATGTATCCTCAAGAAGATGATGCTAAGAGGGTCATAGAAGATACTGCAAGGGATAAAGACTCTTATGTATATATGGTAGAAAGTGCAAATATAAAGATTATTAGCTCCCGATTCGAAAGGCAGATATTTAATTTTAAATATAAGGAATTTTCATTAAGGGAGTTATCTATTTGCTTGCCTGGCAGGCATCAGATTTTAAATGCTGCAACGGCCCTTATGAGTATATTTGCATTAAAGCAAATGGGTATTGATATAGATAACAATGCCATCTTCGAGGGGTTAGAATCTACCAGGTGGCCTGGCAGATTAGAAAGACTTAAAACAGACCCAGATATGATTGTAGATGGTGCACATAATGCATCTAGCGCTATGACCCTTGCTAGGGCCATTACAGATTACTATAATGATAGATCTCTGGTACTGGTAATAGGATTGTTAAGAGATAAAGAGGTAAATAAGATACTGGGTATACTCTGTCCATTAGCAAACTATGTAATAGTAACTAAGCCAGACAGTCATAGAGCAATGGATGTTGAAAGTTTGGCACAAATGGCAAAGCCATATAGTAGGAAAGTTATTATTGTAGAGGATATAAAAGAGGCCATAAAAAAGGCTAGTTATTTGGCCGGACCTGAGGGGGTTGCAATATTTAGTGGTTCTTTATACCTGGTAGGTGAGGTAAGAGATCTAATTTCATCTCTACGTTATTAGGGATGAAATTAGATCTTTATATATTTCAGGGGCTCTATTGAGCCAATTCTCGCACATTGACTTTGCATGTTCGCTATCAGTCACATTTAAATTTAGCTCTAAAATGGTCATATCCTGTTCTAAGACCTTACATGTCACTATATATTGCCCTTCTGCAATCTTTGTATAGGACGATGTTATCTGATTTTCTCTTCTAAGATTATCTCGATGCTCTTGAGCATAGCTTTCAATCTTCGCCTTTAAATCGCTATCTATCTTGTTTTTAAAAAAACCCAAAGTCTTAATCCCTGCTGCAGTAATGCTATAAAAATGTTTTTTACGAGTTTCAAGGCAGTTTAATAGTTTAGACTCCATAAGCTCACTTAGGTAATGTTGGAGGTCAAAGTATGATACTATATTGTTTTCCAGGAAAAAGCGTGTTATTTGAGGATTTGTAAGAGGTATCTTAATGACCTCCATAAAATATAGTATTATAAGTTTATTTTGTGCTACATTGTATAGCTGTTGCATTTAATCCACCTCATTTAAATAGGAACAGCCCCGCATATAAATTGGGGCTGCCTTTTTTATGGCCTTGTTGTCTTATATTGCGAAAGACTCTATTTCTTCTAATAGATCATCACAATCATCTGAATATATTTCTACAGATATAGGTTTGCTCAGATCGAGGCTGAAAATTCCCAGTATGGACTTAGCATCAACCACATGTCGACCAGATCTTAGGTCTATCTCATAGGGATATTTGCTAACAATGTTTACAAAGGTCTTTACATTCTCAGCAAGGGATAATTTAATATTGACAGTTTTCATAAAATCAACCTCCTATTATATGTATGTCTCAAAATAAATTATATCAAGCATAGCCAATAAAGGCAAGGAATAAAATTGCCCCTTATAATATTTACTATTAATGTCAATACTATAATGGTATTTGGATGCAGTTAGTTGGAGGCGATTTTATGAGAATTGGAATACCACAATCACTTTTATACTTTGAATACAAACTATTTTGGAAGAACTTTTTTCAAGGGTTGGGATACGAAGTAATCCTATCAGGTAGCAGTACGAAAGAGGTATTGGATATGGGGTCATCGGCTTGCGTGCAAGATTCATGCATACCAGTAAAGCTTTATCATGGGCACGTTCTAAAGCTTTTGGGAAAATGCGATAAGGTATTTATTCCAAGGCTTATAAGTCTAGCAAAAAGGGAGTTCATATGTCCTAAATTTATAGGGCTTCCTGAGATGGTAGAGGGCGCTGGCATAATAGATAAAGAGAAGATGTTAATTATAGAGATGGATGGTTATAAGGGATCTAATAAGAGGTATGATGGCCTTATCAGATATGCATCTAATATTTTAAACAGTAGAAAAAAAGCCAGAGATCTAGTTAGGGAATGTACCATAATACAAAGAAAGTTTGAAATACAGAGGTTAAATAATGGACCTAAGCTAAAAAAAGGTGATAAAGGCGTGATAGGGTTAATCGGGCATCCCTATATAATATATGATTCACATATCAACATGGATATAGAGAAAAAGCTAGAAGATAGGGGATTTATAGTTATGTATCCAGAGCATATATCGGATAAAAATATAGAAATGGAATGTGCTCTATTAAGAAAGCGTATATTCTTGACCTATTGCAGAAGATTGTTTGGCAGTGCAATGGACATGATGAAAAGACAAAAAGTAGATGGCATAATATTTATTACAAGCTTTGCCTGTGGAGTAGATGCACTTGTAGGCGAGCTATTAGAGATATACAATAGGAGACTATTTAATATTCCCTACACTACAATAATGTTGGATGAACATACAGGGGAGGGCGGCTTTAAAACTCGACTAGAGGCATTTTTGGATATGGTGGAATGGAGGGATAATAATGATATTAACATTTCCACATATGGGTAATATGTATATTGCTGCAAAAGCATTTTTAGATGATATAGGAATTAAGACAGTTGTTCCGCCTCCTGTGACAAAGAGAACATTAGAGCTTGGCACTAAATACTCACCAGAGCTTATATGCTTGCCGTTTAAAATCAATTTGGGCAACTATATAGAGAGTATAGAGATGGGAGCAAATACTATACTTATAACTGGAAGTTGCGGACCCTGCAGGTTTGGACTGTATGGAATGGTACAAGAAGAGATATTACGTGATATGGGCTATGATGTAGATGTTTTAATATTTGATCCCCCAAGGGAAAGTCCCGCCAAGCTCTTTGAAAGCCTAAGTAAGTTGAGAACTGGTAAGGGAACTAGGGTCGTACTAAGATCTATTAGCAAGATAGGTGCCCTGGTTAAGGGATGCGATAATCTCTATGAGCTTGCAATATATAAGAGGGCAAGGGAGCAAATTAAAGGGGAGACCGATAGTATATTAAATGAATTTGAAAAGGATGTTCGCACAGTCTTTGGCATAGATGAGACCTTGCATCTATTTAAGAAATATAAGTCAAAGTTTGAGCAAATCGCTGAAGTAGAGGGCTGTGCACCGCTTAATGTGGGTTTGGTTGGGGAGATTTATACCCTAATAGAACCCTATGTGAACCTTAATATAGAGAAGAGACTTGGACAGCTAGGAGTACATGTAGATAGGAGTATGACTGTAAGTGGATGGGTCAACACACATCTTTTACCCAATCTGTTAGCCAGGTCTAAAGAGAGGCAGATGCTCAGGGAGGCAAAACCATATCTTGATATGTGTATAGGTGGGCATGCATGGCAGACTGTAGGGCATTCTATGGATTATATAAAAAATAGCTATGATGGAATTATACAGATAATGCCTTTTGGATGCATGCCGGAGATAGTAGTCCAGAGTATATTGCCATCTATATCTAAAGAGGAAGGGATCCCTATAATGACTTTAACTGTAGATGAACTGACAGGTACAAGTGGCTACGGCACACGGCTAGAGGCCTTTGTAGAGACAATTGCTCAAAGGAGGGTGCAATAAATCATATGAATAAGACATATAATATATATATAGGCATTGATGTAGGCTCTGTGAGTACTAACCTCATAGTGATGGACAGTGATTTGAATGTCATAAGGAAGGAATACATAAGAACACAGGGAAGACCCATACAGATATTAAAAGAATCTTTAGAGGAATTATCACAAAACTTGCCTAAAGATAGCATAATCGCTGGGGTGGGTTGCACTGGAAGTGGGAGGGAGCTAGCTGGTGCTTTGGTAGGGGCAGATGTAATAAAAAATGAGATAACAGCTCATGGAATTGCTGCATTGACATTTGTGCCTGAGGTTAAGACAGTTATTGAAATAGGAGGGCAAGATTCCAAAATAATAATTATTAGGGATAATATAGTGACAGATTTTGCAATGAATACGGTATGTGCTGCAGGTACAGGATCATTTTTAGATAGGCAAGCTGCAAGACTCAATATCCCAATAGAGGAGTTTGGCAACCTAGCTCTCAAATCTAAATCGCCTGTAAGAATAGCCGGAAGATGTGCAGTATTTGCGGAATCTGATATGGTACATAAACAGCAGATGGGACACGGTGTTGAAGATATTGTAAAGGGGCTATGTGTTGCATTAGTGCGAAATTACTTAAACAATGTGGGTAAGGGTAAAGAGATCCTACCTAATGTGATTTTTCAAGGTGGTGTTGCTGCAAATATGGGTATTAAATTGGCCTTTGAGGATGCATTAAACCTATCAATCACAGTGCCAAAACATTTTGATGTTATGGGAGCTCTAGGTGCGGCTATATTAGCAAAGAATGAGACGGATATAAGTGGTAGAAGCAAATTTAGAGGATTTGAAACTTTAGATCTAGATTTTAGATCAGCTAGCTTTGAATGTGATAGATGTCCTAATAGATGTGAAGTGGTTGAGATAAGAGTTGGAGACAAGATCGTGGCTAGCTGGGGCGATAGATGTGGAAGATGGGGAAGCAGAGAATAGAATATTATTAGACTTATCATGACATAATAAGAGAAATAGAGTTTAGGAGTGAGTCTGTTGGCAGATATAAAAAATCCAAGTAATGAACAAAAAAGATACGTGGCAGCTGTCTGCCCAGAGTTTGAATCTTATGTGGCTTTGGCTATGAGAGACAGTTCGGTAGAAAATGAGGTAAGCTGTGACGAATGTATTCATTGGGATGATGGAAGATGCGATATATTCGATGATATACTCACAAGTATAGATCAGACTTGATTTTCCATTTATAGACTGGTAAAAATTTATATTGCATTTTTTGTCCTTTTGTATTAGAATATAGATACGGAATCAAGAGAGGACGTATTCCTGAGGTGATCGCCAATCTGTTCTTTTTAACCCACAGAGATAATATGGGAATCCGGAGTTTGGTTATCTATGGCATATCCCCATTGTATGGGGAAAGGCAGAAGTAGCTAACAGGATACCCACCTGCTGAGAAGGCGGGTAAAAAGGCAGGCTAACGACACAATGGGAAGGAAGATGCCCCCAGCAATGGGGGCATTTTTCTTTTATGTTACTGGAACTTGGGTCTTATCTAATTCGTGTGGATTTTCTTTATTGGCCGCTTCTTTATGTTGGGCCTTTTTTTCTAGTATATGAACTATAGGACACCATTTTGTTAGACCTGTAGCTATTTTCATAGAACCTGCGACCATCAATAAATTTGATTGTCTATTTATTCCAACACCAAGCAGATAAAATCCTGCTGTTAGACGTAGAAATCTGTTCATCTTTCCCATGTTTTGATCCATATATTCACCCCTTTAATTACAATCTAGGTTTAGCTTTCCACAAAACATGATAAATTTATACGCATAAAAAAATATGTACTATATTTTAAATTAAAATATAGTACATACTATTTTGGTACCCCCAAGGGGATTCGAACCCCTGACGCCGCCGTGAGAGGGCGGAATCTTAACCACTTGACCATGGGGGCAAATATTTGGCTGCGGAACTAGGATTCGAACCTAGACAATATGATCCAGAGTCATATGTGCTACCATTACACAATTCCGCAATGTATAACCTATCGGTAATTTACCGACGATATACATTATATCAAATGACTTGTAAAAGTCAATAGAAAAAATCTGTTGTTGACAAACTATATACCAGACTATATAATATTTATAAATTTATGCAAAAATAAAGTAAAGACGATGATAGGGAAAAGTAAGCTCGAGGTCCTTTTTAGAGAGTTGTCGGCAGGTGCAAGGCAACAGGATTAAAAGCTGAAGCTCGCCCTGGAGTTGCCAACCGAAAGCTTATTAGTAGGCTTGGCCGGAGGCCCACCGTAAACATAGGGCAGGGTATATACTAGTACCTATCACAAGGGGATATAGGCCTTTTATTTTGAGGATCTGATATCAAATAGAGTGGTACCGCGAAGTCAACTCTTCGTCTCTATAGGTTAATAGAGATAAAGAGTTTTTTTATTTAGAAACAATTTGGAAAGGGGATAAAAAAGTGGAAATGCTTGATATAACATTAGGGGAACTATTAGGCCAAAGGGCAAGGGAGTATCCGAATCATGAGGCGATTGTATATCCTTTTGAAGGAGTAAGATGGACATATGCGGATTTTAAATCTAGGGTAGATAAAATAGCTCTAGGTATGATTAGGATGGGTGTCAAAAAGGGTGATCATGTATCTATATGGGCAACAAATGTACCTGAATGGATACTTACGCAGTTTGCAACGGCTCGAATTGGGGCAGTTCTAGTTACGGTGAATACCAATTATAAGACATTCGAGCTAGAATACTTATTAAAACAATCAGATACCTCTACCCTTATAATGACTGGCGGATTTAAGGACTCTAATTACATCAAAATAATAAATGATTTATGTCCCCAAATAAAAGAATCTGAGCCAGGGAAATTAAATTCAGATAAATTTCCTTATCTTAAAAATATAGTGTTTATTGGTGAAGAAAGATATGATGGAATGTTTATATTTGACGATCTATATAATATGGGAGAAGATTTAGATGCCCAAATATTAGATAAAATAGAAAATGAGCTATTGGCCCAAGATGTAATTAATATGCAGTATACATCTGGCACTACGGGCTTTCCCAAAGGCGTTATGCTAACTCATTATAATATAGTCAATAATGGAAATGCTATTGCTGATTGTATGCACCTTAGCTATGAAGATAGATTATGTATACCTGTACCCCTATTTCATTGTTTCGGATGTGTTTTGGGTGTAATGGCAGCTGTGACAAAGGGCGCCACCATGGTGTTTTTAGAATACTATAATCCTATAAAGGTCATGGAGGCAGTTCAGAGAGAAAAATGCACGGCCTTGCATGGAGTACCCACTATGTTTATAGGTATATTAGAAAATGAAAAATTTAATGAATATGATTACTCTACGCTGAGAACGGGCATTATGGCAGGATCTCCATGTCCTATAAAGGTTATGGAGCAGGTAATAGATAGGATGAATATGACAGATATCACTATAGCTTATGGGCAGACAGAATTTTCACCAGTTATAACTCAGACCAGGGTAGATGACCCTATAGAACTTAGGGTAACCACGGTAGGTAAGCCTCTACCAGGAGTGGAAGTAAAGATAGTAGACCCAGACACCGGGAAAGAAGTCTCACCGGGCGTACAGGGCGAGCTAATAGCTAGAGGATATGGAGTTATGAAGGGATATTATAAGATGAATGAGGCTACAAGAGCCGCAATCGATGAGGAAGGCTGGCTCTATACAGGGGATTTAGCTACTATGGATAAAAACCAATATTGTAAGATTACAGGAAGGTTAGGAGATATGATAATACGTGGGGGCGAGAATATATATCCAAGGGAAATAGAGGAGTTTTTATATACACATCCGGCTATAAAAGATGTGCAGGTTGTAGGTGTACCAGATGAAAAATATGGCGAGGAGATAATGGCTTATATAATTCTAAGAGATGGACTTGATACATATCCAACCGAAAAGGATATTATAGATTTTGTGAAAAATGGACTTTCTAGATTTAAGACACCAAGATATGTCAGCTTCATAGACTCATATCCAATGACCGCCAGTGGAAAGATACAAAAGTATAAACTTAGAACCATGGCTATTGATGATTTAGGCCTTCATGATATCGCCCGCATTGAAACTGCATAATGTGATATACTACTATTATAATAGCCATGATGGGCTGAATCTTAAAACATATTAGAGGTGGGATTTTATGACTGATACTATAATAGTAAATATTTCCGATGAAGAGTTTGAATATAAAAAGGGTATAACCCTTGAGGATATAGCAAACTCATACAGGGGTGAGAAATCTACACCTATTGTAGCTGCAAAAGTGGATAATATACTAAGAGAGCTCTCATATAGACTAGATGAGGATAGTAATATCGAGTTTATAGACCTTTCCATGGATGACGGGGTAAGAATATACCTAAGAAGCTTAATATTTGTATTTATAAGGGCATGTAATGAGGTGTTCCCAGGCTGTAGCGTTTCCATAGAGCATACATTGGGAAATGGCTTATATTGTGAAATTGATGGGGATTTTCCAATGACCCCAAGACAGATAAAAAAAATAGAGGATAGGATGGGTCAAATTGTAGACCAAAATGAGGCATTTGAGAGGATAAAGGTATCTATAGAGGATGCTAAAGATATATTTAATGAGATGGGCTTTTATGACAAGATGAAGATATTGAAATATCGTCCAGAAAATTTTGTAAACCTATATAAGTTGGGATGGATGTATGATTATCTATATGGCTATATGGTTCCTAGTGCAGGATATCTAAAAGAGTTTAAATTGCAATTTCATCTTCCGGGTGTGGTGCTTTTATATCCATCTAAACATAGTCCAGATAAGGTGGAACATTTTAAGGGATCACCTAAACTCTTTAATGTGTTTCGAGAGTCAGAAAAATGGAGCAGGCGTATAGAAATAAATAATGCTGCAGATCTTAATAGAGCAATAGAAGAAGGCAGGGGCGGAGAGCTCATACGTATATGTGAAGCGCAACAGGAAAGGGCTATAGCACAAATAGCAGATGATATTTCAGATCACAGAGATGGCGTTAGAGTAATCCTTATAGCCGGACCGTCATCATCAGGGAAGACAACTTTTGCACAGCGTTTAAGGGTTCAGCTAATGGTAAGCGGATTGAACCCAATATCAATATCTATGGATAATTACTTCCTTAATAGGGAGGATATACCCCTGAATGAGGCAGGGGAGAGGGATATGGAGTCTATAGATGTGATAGATATAGAGCTCTTTAACGAGCATTTAACCGCCTTAATACAGGGCCAGGAAGTGGATATGCCGTATTTTAATTTCGAAAGGGGAGCTAGAGAGTATATAGGAAATGTGATTCAGATAAATGAAGATCAGCCCATTATAATAGAGGGGATACACGGATTAAACGAGAGGCTCACTAGCATGATACCCATGGCAAATAAGTATAAGATATATATAAGTGCACTTACACAGCTAAATATAGACAATCACAATAGGATACCTACGACCGATACTAGGCTTATAAGGCGTATGGTTAGAGATAAGCTATTTAGGGGGACCCCAATAGAGGGAACGCTTAGCATGTGGCCATTGGTACGTGCAGGGGAGGAGAAGTATATATTTCCATATCAGGAGCAGGCAGATTTCATGATAAATTCGGCTTTAATATATGAACTTGCTGTTCTAAAACCCTATATACTGCCCCTTCTTAGGGAGATTTCTAAGGATAGCCCCCATTATATAGAAGCCAATAGGCTTAGGAAATTTATGAAGTATTTTGTTGAGTTAAAGCCAGATGATATTCCTAACAATTCTATTATGCGAGAATTCATAGGTGGAAGTTGTTTTGAAGAAGTCTAAACAAAAGGCCTACCCCATAATGTTGGGGTAGGCCTTTTATAATGAATTAATTAATCATAATCAACTTCGGCGTCTGCTGTATTTCCAGCTTTTGCATTCTTAAGTGCAACTTCGCCTAGTTTTTTAAAGTTTTCGACTGAACCTGTTGCTCCAGTGATCATGTCGACCTTTTTGATATCTTGTTTTTCAATCAAATCTTTTGGTAGTTCTCTAGAGAATTCTTCAGGAGATGATCCAGATGCTTCCATCATTATCTTGTTATATTCTTCATCTTCAGACTTTAGTTCTCCCTCTTCATTTACATAATCAAATACTGCGTCAGTTATCTTATTATCTGTAATAGTGATTTCAACAAAAGCCTTCCAACCATGATCATCAAAATCTTTATATGCAGCTTTATAAGTACCATCCTTATATTTGGCGCCACCACAGCCAACTAATACTGATGCGACCAAGATTAAAATCAAAAAACTACTTACTAACTTTTTCATGAAAATTACCTCCAAGTCAAACTTTTGTACTTACTTTGATATTTTTATGACATTACATTTATATCATAACAGGGCCATACTGTCAATATCCAAACGGAAACTTTTAAAACGAAATCCCAGATACCCCCCAAAAGGCTAAGGCCATAAGGCCTAAAGATAAAAGCCTTATAGGTACACCCCTAAAAGCCTGTATTAAAGAGTCCTCATCTATAACATCTATTATGTATATAAGAAGTGTTGACACTAGAGTATATCCTATACCAGCACCTAAAGCCGCAGTCATTATAGAGGGGAGGGTAGCGCCTAGATCAATGCTAAATAGTATTACGGCCAGTACTATGGAATTAGATACTATATCATTGCTTGATATCTTTTTACCATATTTGCTACCTCTATTTGAGATTATTGTCATAATATGAGCAATCAAAAACGATAACAATATAGTAACCATAATAGAAAGATAATTTAGATTTAATGGCTCTAATACAAAAAGATGTATTATATAAATTAATACAGCTAATACGATAGTAGTTAAAGTCATAAGCAGACCTTCCCAGAGTTTATGAGCCACCTTGCTATTATTGTATGAAATAGAAGGATATATACCTAGCAGCTGTGAAAGCACAAAGTTATTTTCAAAGGCTGCAGCTATAAATATGAGAAAGACTTCCATTAGATCACCACTTTCAAAAAGATTTTATTGCTTTACATTTATTCTACTAGTTATACCAGATGCTATGGCAAATAGTATTGCTACTATTATAAAGGTTGTAGGGTATGCTAGTGTATTTGGTAGGCCAAGACCTATTATTTGTCGTAATGTGCTCAAAATAGCTACTGAAATAATGATACCCATGCTAGTTTTCAATGACCTTGTAATAGAATATAAATGATCATCATATAGCATATGCACTACTATAGAGGTACAAAATATAATGATCGGAATATATAGTCCTATTTCGTCAAACATTTCTGGCATATATGCTTGGATTATTAAATTCATAAGTCCAGATAAAA
Source organism: Clostridiales bacterium (assembly GCA_012799205.1). Lineage (GTDB taxonomy): Bacteria > Bacillota > Clostridia > Caldicoprobacterales > Xylanivirgaceae > JAAZLT01. The sequence continues at coordinate 3,376 of JAAZLT010000126.1, read as the reverse complement.
ACGCTGAAAAAGAAACATAGAATATAGTTAGGTTATCATTGGGAATTCTGTCTTTAAATATATGCATAAATAGATTAGTGATAACCATTATAATGCAACTAAATATAGCCATGAAGGCTCCTAGCTTTAGACTACTAGTTGCAATCAATAACGTACATATACCCGCTATTATTGGATCGCAGGTTTTTAATTTATCTTTATTACTCATAATCATTTCCTTCCTTTTAGCTGTGAATTATAAAATTCAATAGCATAATTAACCCCAGTTATAACGCCCTGTGCACTTTTAGTAGCTCCGGTAATGTTTTGTATCTCATCATCCGCTATTGTTTCATCTTCAACGAGATTTAAGGGGCTGGCTGCAGTTTTACCTCTAAACCGATCAGTATATTCGTCATTTGCTATTTTATCCCCTAGGCCTTCGGTTTCGTTTTGATCTAAAACGTCTATCCCGGAAATTCCGCCTTCATTATCTATAGCTACTACAGTGGTTATTATACTGCTATACCCTTGGGATTCGACCTTAATAATATATCCCTTAAATATATCCTCATCATATGCCTCATATATAGTCTCTACAGGTTCATCTTCTATAAGCTCAATGTCTTCCGTTGGACTTATGGATGAGGCACCAGGTAGAAGATTTGGAATATCTATATCATCAAAATCCATGGAATTAGCTAAGATTCTATCTTCCAGAGTCTTATAAACAGCACCTGTAACTATAGAGAATATAACTAATAAAATTAATAATTGTAAACCCCATCTTATGTTCAATTATTTCACCTCCCCAAATGTCCTAGGGATAACATGCCTGTTTATTATGGGCACAAATAAGTTCATTATTAGTATAGAAAAACATACTCCTTCAGGCGTAGCGCCAAACCTTCTAAGGGCAAATGTTAAAAACCCGCATCCTATGCCCATAATGCATTTACCTAATTTTGTTACTGGGGACGTTACATAATCTGTAGCCATGAATATAGCACCTAATAATAGTCCGCCTGATAAAATATGATATAGAGAAAATTCAAGTGAAAGACTGGTGCTCCCAAAGAAAAATGTCAATAAAAAGGTAGATAATACATACGTAACTGGAATCTCCCATGTTATTATATCTCTATATATTAAATATATGGCACCTATTATAAGAGCTAGGGCTGATGTCTCTCCTATGGTGCCGCCGATATTGCCTATAAATACAGCCCATATAGAGGGCAAAGATCCACCCCCAGACTTTAATATTTCAAGTGGGGTCGCCGTAGATAGGCCATCCAAAGTCCATTTAGCCATTAAAGCTGGCCAGGTTACCACCAAAAATGCTCTAGATGCTAGGGCAGGATTTAAAAAATTTTTACCCATGCCGCCAAATATTTGCTTTACAATCACAATGGCAAAGACGCCGCCGATTATAGGTATATAAAAAGGCACCGATGGGGGTAAGGTAAATGCAAGTAGGACTCCTGTAACTGTAGCGCTTAGATCTTTAACCGTTATATCTTGTCTAAATATTTTTTGCCATAGAAATTCAGTCAAAGTGCAAGAGACTATAGATAGTGCTATTACAAACACCGCCTCCATCTTAAATATGAAGATAGCGGCTATTAATGCAGGCAAAAGCGCTATCAAGACATCGCGCATAATTGTGTGAGTAGAATCTCCCCTATGTATATGCGGAGAAGAGGTTTCAATATATATATTTGTGTTTTCAGTCATTTATAACACCTCTTTTATTATTATTTCTTATAATCGCCTTTGTATCCCTAATAGTATTGACAATACGAAGATGTGCCGGACAAACATAGGCACAGCAACCACATTCTATACAGTTAAACCCATGAAATTTTTCAAACATATCAGTATCTTTTCTTCGTCCATATTTATCCAAATAAAGTGGTAGTAGGCTCATAGGGCATGCTCTTATACATCTGCCGCAGCTAATACAATGGGATTCGTCAGGTATACAGGTTTGCTCCTTTGTTGGGCAGAGTATTGCGGTTGTTGCCTTTGTAATTGGAACATTAGTATTTGGCATGGTAACTCCCATCATAGGCCCACCACTTATTATCTTAGCAGGCTCTTTTATAAAGCCTCCGGCAGCGTCTATAAGCTCGTGAAAGGGAGTACCGATCCTTGCTAAGAAGTTTTGCGGATTGGCAATGGCATCTCCTGTAACAGTAATAACCCGAGAAATGGGGGGCCTTCCCTCTATTATGGCCTCATAAACTGCATAGGCTGTACCAACATTTTGTACTATACAACCTACTTGAGCTGGAAGCTTGCCTACAGGGATTTCTCTGTCTAATATAGCAGATATGAGCTGCTTTTCAGATCCTTGAGGATATTTAGTATCAAGCACTTTGACTTTCACACTATCAGAGAGGCCTAGATCATCTATAGCTTCTTTAATGATTTCAATTGCATCTAGTTTATTATCCTCTATTCCTATATAGCCCTTAGCATTTGGAAACAGATATAGGATTATCTCAAGCCCCCTTACTATTTCATGGGCCCTTTGAAGCATTAGTCTATGGTCACAGGTGATATAGGGTTCACATTCACAACCATTTAAAATAATGGAATGTATATCCTCATAATTATCAGGACTTAATTTTATATATGTAGGAAATGCAGCACCTCCCATACCTATAATGCCGGCACCATGTATTAGATCTATTATCTCGTTTCTAGTCAGATCTTTGTAGTCACCAGTTTTATGCACAGGTTCGATCTCTTCATACTTATGATCATTTTCCACCACTATGGCAGGGACCGTGGAGCCTAGAGTATAGGGTATATGTGTAATGCTCTTTACTGTACCGGATATGCTAGAGTGTACAGGCGCAGAGATAGGCGCGACTGCATCGGCAATCATCTGTCCTGTTAAAACTTTATCTCCTTCTCGCACTATAGGTTGACAGATAGCACCTGTATGCTGCTGCATCAAAAATATGGCCTCACCTTGTGGTAATATCTTCACTACGGGCTTATCTTTGGTCTGCTCTTTATTATATGGGGGATGTACTCCCCCAGAAAATGTTAGCGTCTTCATGATATTCCTCCATTTTATCATTATATCTAAAGCCAGGAACTTAAAGGCAACAAATAGTTTAGTTAATATTATATCAAAGTCTACAGATATATGTAAACATATTTTAAGCTTTTCGTGGAAATTACTGGTTTGATCTATATTTTTTCCTTGACAAAGGCATAAGGTTTTTGTATTATTATTATTAGACAATTTGACACGGGGTATTAACTCAGCTGGCAGAGTGCCACCTTGACGTGGTGGAAGTCATAGGTTCAAATCCTATATACCCCACCAAATATAAGCCCTCAAAAGGGCTTATATCTATATATAATAAAGATTTTATTG
>JAAZLT010000125.1 GCA_012799205.1 Clostridiales bacterium | reverse complement strand
TAGCGAGAAATAGACAGAGGCGCCGGCGACAGCGCATGAAGATATGCTTTATCATAGGTTTGCTTCTATGCATTTGTATATTGCTTGGAGGTATACTCATAATAAATGATACAATGATGAGGGTCACATCTTTACCCGAGGAGAGGGATATGTTATCCATGGATAACATAAGACGTTCTACAGATGAAATTGCGTATACCATAGGGAGTAAATGGATGAGGATAGAGGATAAGATTGCAAGCTTCTATGATAATGTAGTACAATGGTTAAGGGATATAGGTCAAGCTATGGTGGATATTGTCGGGTAAGTGTTTATGTTTAGCTTGCAAATGTTAGCTATTTATCTTTTTTGGTAGCCACCTATTGTGTTTGCTTTTTTAATATTTATTAACTATTATATAATAGATTGGATGGAATAAAACTTTATTTTAGAAAATAATAAAAACTTTTTAAGGAGGAAGAGGATTTGATGCCTAGTAGCAGACAAGAAAAAATCAGGAATTTTTGTATAATAGCTCATATAGATCATGGTAAGTCTACTCTTGCCGATCGTCTGCTTGAAGAGACAGGGGTAATGACACAAAGGGAGATGGAAGAACAAGTTCTAGACAGTATGGATCTTGAAAAGGAGCGTGGTATTACCATAAAGGCTAAAGCTGCTAAGCTTATGTATAAGCGCGCTGGGCAAGAATATGTGTTAAACCTTATAGACACGCCTGGCCATGTGGATTTCAGCTATGAAGTTTCTAGGAGTTTGGCGGCATGTGAAGGGGCTATATTGGTAGTCGATGCATCGCAAGGCATACAGGCGCAAACCCTCGCCAATGTATATCTTGCTCTAGAACACGATCTAGAGATAATACCTGTTATAAATAAGATAGATTTACCCGGGGCACAACCGGATGTAGTAAAGAAGGAAATAGAAGAGGTAATAGGTCTAGATGCAGAGAATGCTCCACTTATATCTGCAAAGGAAGGTATAGGAATACACGAGGTTCTAGACTGTATAATAGACCATGTGCCACCACCTGAAGGCGACGAAACTGCTGCCTTAAAAGCACTCATATTTGATTCATTCTATGATAGCTATAGGGGAGTTATATGTCATATAAGGGTAGTAGAAGGAACGCTTAAGGTAGGAGATATGATACTTATGATGTCGACGGGTAAGGAGTTTGAGGTTACTGATGTAGGGGTATTCATGCCTGAGCTTCACCCAGTAGATGAACTTAAAGCTGGCGATGTAGGTTTTGTTGCAGCTAGCATAAAAAACGTACGCGATGCTAGGGTGGGTGATACTATAACCCATGTGGAGAGGCCTACTAAAGAGGCATTACCTGGTTATAGACAAGCTGTTCCCATGGTGTTTTGTGGTATATATCCGGCGGATGGTTCAGATTACGATGATCTTAGAGATGCCCTAGAAAAGCTCCAAACAAATGATGCCTCACTTATATTCGATCCTGAGACATCAGCAGCCCTTGGATTTGGATATAGATGTGGATTTTTAGG
>JAAZLT010000124.1 GCA_012799205.1 Clostridiales bacterium | reverse complement strand
CATTTCCTTCTTTTATGCAAGATATTATGAAATATAACGGCTTAGTAGGCTATATAAAAGGATCAAATATGGATTAGAAGGGTGGGGATTTATTTGAAGATAGTTTTGTTGCCAGGAGATGGTATTGGGCCGGATATAACTGTTCAGGCAAAGAAAATATTAGATATAGTTGGAGATAAATATGATAGAAAGTTTCAATATGAGTATGGCTTATTAGGTGGAGTCGCCATTGATAAGACAGGGCATCCTCTACCAGATGAAACTGTAGAGATGTGTAAAGATAGCAAAGCAATCTTTCTTGGAGCAGTAGGAGGAGACAAATGGGACACACTACCAGGGCACCTTAGACCGGAAGCAGGGCTACTTGGTATAAGAAAAGCTCTTGGCGTATATGCAAATTTAAGACCTGCTATACTATTTCCTCAGCTAAAATCTGCCTCTACACTTAAGGAGGAAGTACTAGGTGATGGACTGAATATAATGATATTAAGAGAGCTTACAGGCGGTATATACTTTGGAGATAAGGGGAGAGAGGGTCAAGGTATGGAAGAAAGTGCCTGGGATGTAGAAATATATACAAGGGCCGAGATAGAAAGAATCGCCCATATGGGATTTAAAATAGCTAGATCTAGAGGACGAAAACTTACGTCTATAGATAAGGCAAATGTACTTGAAAGCTCAAGACTTTGGAGAACAGTAGTTAAAGAAGTGGCAAAAGAATATAAAGATGTAGAGCTAAACCATATGTATGTAGATAATGCAGCCATGCAGCTACTTAGAAATCCTCAGCAGTTTGATGTAATAGTTACAAATAATATATTTGGAGACATACTAAGTGATGAGGCAGGAATGCTTACTGGTTCTCTTGGCATGCTACCTTCTGCAAGCCTTGGAGATGATAATATAGGATTATATGAGCCAATACATGGATCCGCCCCAGACATTGCTGGGAAAGATATGGCTAATCCGCTAGCTAGTATAATGAGCGTAGCAATGATGCTAGAATATTCCCTTGATATGCAAAAAGCAGCTGAAGATGTCTATACTGCGGTAGGAAATGTATTAGATGAGGGATATAGAACGGTGGATATAATGGAAGAAGGTAAAACACAAGTAGGTACAAACCAAATGGGAGACCTTGTAGCCAAAGCTATAGTCCAATAAAAGGTCTAGGCTTAAAAATTTGTTGTAAAATCCTATGACATCTAATATACTAAATATAGACAATGCAAATGGGCAGCTAAGTTAAAGCATCTTAGCTGCCACGTTTATATGGATGTCAAGGAGGCATTATGAGAAGTCAAACACAATATCATATACCTAGGCGCAGGCTTAAATATAGTATAAACTGGCGCAGGTTTATTCCATTTATTCTAACCATTGTAGCTGTTATAATAGTAATTTTATATATTATAAATCCAAATATGTTTTCTAATAAATACAAAGTATCTGATATAGATCCAACCCATTTAGAAATTTACTTTATGGCGGCGGAGGATCAAAAAGTTCCTTGGGTGTATTTAGCTGCCATAGATAAAGCAGAGAAAGCACAGGATAGCGAAATTACACATGAGCGATCTTCTAATATAGGCATATACCTTAAAGATATACAAAGCATAGAAGAGCTTCCTGATATGCTAGAGAGCTATAATAATGATAAAAAATTTTTATCTAGACTAAAAAAAGAAGTAAAGAAATTTAGATATTTAGATGAGATTTATGAAAACAAGGTGTTTCCCATAGTATTAGATAATGCATATACCTATGAAGATGGATATGGTGATGGTAGAAGCTATGGTGGAGATAGAAAACAT
>JAAZLT010000123.1 GCA_012799205.1 Clostridiales bacterium | reverse complement strand
GTATATGCTCTTGTTTCATCCATTATAAATATATTTTCCTTTATTAGTATTTCCTTAGCTGGAAGACTATCTGGTATTTTTATTGGCATATAAGTTCTATCCTCCTAACTTTTGTCGTTTGATGTATTATCTAGTATCAAATCTTTTAGACTTACAGAATCTACCACTTCTTCTATGCTATGCCTCATTTTCTCCCATAAAGATCTAGTGCTACAATTACTATATCGCTGGCATTTAGGATCGCCCCTATTAGCTGCGCACTCTACTGGCACAATAGGCCCCTCTAATGCTCTTAATATTTTTCCCACTTCTATATTCTCTGGCGAATCTGAAAGCCTATATCCCCCTTGGGCACCTCTGACGCTATCTATTAAGTTTTCTTTTCTTAGTATCGCAAATAGCTGCTCTAGATACCCCTCAGAGATCTCTTGCCTGCCTGCAATGGTTTTAAGCGGTATATATCCCTTTTCATAGTGAAGGGCCAAATCTACCATGGCCCTAAGTCCATATCTACCCCTTGTAGATATTTTCATGCTTTAACTTCCTCCAATCTCATAAATCTCTTAATCCCTAGTAATCTAATATGATTTATAATATTACATTGTTTCTACTCAAATGTCAATACATTTGAAAGATTCACAGTAAAAATTCAAACCATCTTATTATATACGATAGCGCGTATATAGCAAATGCCTTTAATGGATTAACAGGCTCAATAGCTACACCTTCTTTTGGTAAATAGCTATAATCCTCATCTACTAATAGGCTCTTATCAAAAAAGTCTTGGACATTCTCTTCAATCTTTTCAACGGCCCCACTACTGTGTATAATTAGCATGGACTCTGTACTTAGATATGCGCTTCTAGGATCTGAGTTGAAAGAACCTACGGCAAGTAAATTATCATCAATAATAAATGACTTTGTATGAAGTGAATCCCTTGACTGATATTCGTATACATTTATACCGCTATCGATTAGCTTTTTCCTATATCGTATATAACCAGAGTAGGCAGGCAAATTTGGCGTGCTACCTAAGGAGTTTGTAAGTGCTGTTATATCTATATCTATGGGCTCATATCTGTCTAAGTAGCCTTCTATCATCTGTTTATTGGGTATTATATACGGACTTTGGATAAAAATAGATTCTTTTGACGACTTCATAAGCTCGGTTATCTGATACCAACACCAAGGCTCTTTTGAAAATCTCTCTAGGGGATTATGTATAAAAGAGGCCTTATTTATAGGAAATGATATCTCCATTAGATTTATTGGCTGTTCAAATAGTGCTTGATTTTCTTCCCTAGCCATATTAGACTTTCTCCTAAGTTCTTCATATTTCCTCATTGCTCTCTTGGTTCGTATATAAAATAGTCTTTTCTTTACAGGTTTGGAAAATTCGTGATTCCAAATCTTATTGAAATAACTAGACATTTGATATATCACACTGGAAGTATCTCCTGGCTTCGAATTTATTATTATTATATCTCTATCGTTGGTGACATTAGCCTCATACCACTCTGGAGCAAAGTATTTATCTCCAATATTTCTTCCGCCCATTATTGCAACGCTTTCATCTGCTATAATATATTTATCGTGCATTCTATTATTAAGAGTCCAAGGCTTTAGCAGGTTTAAAGGCTCATAGAGCTTAAGATTCATATTAGGATGATCTATTAATATATAGAGAATAGATCTAAATTTTCCATTCAGCCCATAAAATATCCCGTCTAGTAAAAGGTTTACCTTAACACCTCTATCAGCAGCATCAATCAATGCTCCAAAGAATAAATTAGGCGCCTCTCCAGATTCAATTGAAAAATATGATATATCCAGCGTCTCTTTGGCACTGTCTATTATCTTTAGTCTAGCAAGACCCGATTCTAATGGATTATCCATTAAAATTCCTCTATCCGGTCCAACCTGCTCAGAATAAAAATCATCTACTGAGAAGCTGTTGACAAAATCTATTGAAATTTCCTTAGGTTTTATAAATATAAATACGCCTGTTATAAGTGCATACAAAATCCATAGTAGTAAAACTATTTTTATAATCTTAATATTTGAAAATACAGATCTTATACCATCTACTGTTATTCCCATAGAATACTCCTTTGCCCTTTTTATAAATCTTTAGCCTAAATGCTATTATAGCAAAAGCCTGCAGCAAAAAACAGTATATGCTAATCAATAAAGAAGATACTATTCCAATTATGTCTTAAAGCCGTTATAATAGTATATAGACAAGTCATATACCTAGGAGGGAGATATATGTCTACACATGAAGAGCGTGTAAAATGGTTTGTAAATGATCGGTTTGGAATGTTCATACATTGGGGGCTATATGCCATTCCTGCAAGGGGTGAATGGGTACGTAGTCGTGAGCGAATGACCATAGAGGATTATCAGCCGTTTTTTGAAGAGTTTGATCCCGTCTATTATGATCCAAAAAAATGGGCTAGAGCTGCTAAGGAAGCTGGCATGAAATATGCAGTTATGACCTCTAAGCATCATGACGGTTTTTGCCTATTTGATAGTAAATTGACAGATTATAAGGCTACAAACACACCTGCAGGAAGAGATCTTATAAAGGAGTATGTAGATGCTTTTAGAAGTGAAGGACTAAAGGTAGGGTTTTATTACTCTATTATAGACTGGCATCATCCAGATTATCCTGCCTACGGAGATAGGCAACATCCCAT
>JAAZLT010000122.1 GCA_012799205.1 Clostridiales bacterium | reverse complement strand
TGCCAAAGGAAGTGCTATGTAGATGGTAGATATAGCAGCTAGTGGTGTGGAGGCATTTGACTTTAAATCAGAAGAACTAAAGATAATGCATAGATATAGATATCTATTATGGCTTATGACATCCATATTTTATTTATTCGGGGATCCGGCCTCGCATTGGATATTTAAGGTTGGGGTTATTGCCCTATTGTTCATCTCAGCAAGAATTGCTATAGGGGTATATAACAAATATATCGGGAATAATGAAATTGATAAGGTCTTCATATTCATGGAGACTATGGGGATAATAATACTATTATTGCCTACGGGCGGAGTTAATAGCCCATTTATTTGGTATGCATTAAACCCTGTCCTAATTTCAGCAAGCCTTTTGTATTATTATTTTTGTTGGTTTAACCTAATATGTTATTTGTTTGCATCTTTGGCCATATCATTTTTACTATTTAATCCAAACAGCGAAGACCTAGGGACCATAATAGGAAGATACTCATATCTGATTTTGATATTTATACTTATAACTTTGGCAGTGCAGCTTTTATCAAAATTATCCGGCAAACTAAAAGAGCAAAGTCGCAAACTATTAGATATTAACACTCAATTAAATCAGGCAAACAAACAAATCAATAAATCAATGGACCATATTATGTCTTTATATCAAGCTGTTGAGCTTTTGACTTTCCGGAATAACAAAGAGGGGATATACAATATACTATCCGAATATACGGTTAGACTTACAGGCGCTAAGGCAGCATTCTTCTGGCTGAAATCTAGCGATGATAATTCAGATACGATCACGATGGTTGGCGACGTAAGGCAGGATATTGAAGCCGATCTAGCCCACAGTATAAGAAAAGCCTACGATGGGGATATGTTTTCAAAAAGAGTATTTAAAATTGATTTGGACGATTATAGTTTTAATGCAGCCGTTGTAAAGTCTACATACAGGGATTATGGGATAATCGGATTTAAAACAAATACCTATGAGTCAGATATCATTAAGGACGAGCATATGAGGCAATTAGAATTTATATCTGAAATATCGGCAGTTATACTGGAGAGATTTCATTTGGAAGAGGTCACAGGGAGACTGATGATAGCCGAGGAGCAAAACCGCATTGCAAATGAAATGCACGATAGTGTCGCCCAAGGATTATTCAGCATATCATACGCTGCACATTCGCTAATTCGAAACAGAAAGAAAATGTCTAATAGTCAATTGGAAGAGAGCCTATCCACATTGCAAAATTCTGCTAGTCTGACAATGAAAGAACTGCGCTCTACTATATATAGGCTTAGCTCCAAAAAGGGAGGACAAAAATCATTTAAGTTAGATATCACAGAGTACATAGACACTATTTCCAAATTAAACAATATTGATATAAGGTTTGTAATCGACGGAGATGAAGAGATACTTGATGTATCAAAGAAAAGGGGCCTGTATAGAATTATTTGCGAGGCAACTGGAAACGCCATACGGCATGGAAAATGCAGTCTTATAGAAATTAATCTTAATATAGATAATGCATCTATTGAGTTAAGTATTTCGGACAATGGAGTGGGCTTTTCCCCCGACAATGTAGATGGAATAGAATATAAAGGATTGGGGCTGGAGAATATGCAAAGTATTACAAAGTCGTTGGGTGGAAGCATAAATGTAAACAGTGAATTAGATAATGGTACTCATATTGATATATTAGTGCCAAATAATATAGTGCCAGATGTAAATCAAGGGGGCTTAAGGATATGAGAATAGTAATTGTAGATGATCACCCTTTAGTGAGACAGGGGCTTATATCAGTTCTGGAAATGGAAGATGATATGAAGGTCATAAGCGAGAGCGACAATGCCCTAGAGGCTTTATCTATTATAAGTGATAAAAAACCTGATATAGCCCTGATAGACCTAATGCTAGGGAAAGAAAGTGGCTTAGAGATAGTAAAAAAGGCAAAAGAGCTGAAAATTAGTAGTAAGTTTATTATTCTGACATCATCAGCATATTATGAAGATTTTTTAATGGCAGAGGCATGCGGTGTAGAAGGCTATATCCTAAAGGAGGCGCTGCCAGAGGAGCTTTTATACGCCATACGACTGGTAAATGGCGGCAGAAGGTATTATGACCCCCAACTGCTAGAATATAAGCTAAGACAGGGCACAGATGGCTTTTATGAGCAGCTGACCGCAAGAGAGCAGGAAGTGTTAAGGGAGCTAGGCAAGGGACTCAATAATAGACAAATAGCTAAGAGACTATTTATAACAGAGCATACAGTGAAAAAACATGTTAGCCAGATATTAGCTAAATTAGGATTGGAGGATCGCACACAAGCAGCTTTGTATATAAATAATATGAATCTAAGATACACCAGCTAATACTACTTAAGGAGCATTAGATAATTATACTTTCGGCCAATAAATAGCATCCCTTAGAGTAATGCAAATAACTGTGAGGAGACCCATAATATAGATATAATATAAATAATAAATGGGAGGAAGTATAATGAAAAGAAAATCTTTAGTAGTATTAACGCTTTTAGTGATAGCGGCTTTGATGGCAGCAATAGGCACGGGAGCAATTGATGTATTTAGTGCAAAGAGATCTGCAGCTATGGGTGTAGTAAATGATGCAGAGGCATTAGTGGCACTTAAAGGCGATGGAAAGTATGCAAAGGCGGACAACAAGGGAAAATTGTATTTAGATTTTACAAATACGGAAAAGGACGGGAAAGGATTCAACCCACAGGCAAAATCTGAATTTCACGAAGTATTTACTGTAACAAATAAGAGCGAAAAGACGATTTATGTGTGGTTAGAGGCAGAGGGTTGGGACTCCCATCATAATGGTGGACTACAATATAGAATCAATGACACTAATGGGGAAATTACCTATGTAGATGCTTGGTACGGCAAGAC
>JAAZLT010000121.1 GCA_012799205.1 Clostridiales bacterium | reverse complement strand
CAACGGTGGAGCACTCGGCTGTTAACCGAGGGGTTGTTGGTTCGAATCCAACCTGAGGAGCCATTTATTTTTGGATAAGAGTTCTTATATGGTGCGGCCATGCAAGGCTCTTTTTTTACTTAATATGCCTTATAAATGTCGCTAAAAATAGTGCTAAAAGGGTTGTACATGTAATAAAGAGGATTGATATAAAAATTTTAGTCAGCTTATTATATTTTGCTACACGGCTATAATGATGTTTGATATGAAATTTAAAATTTGTTAATATCTGTACATTATCCGCCTTTTTATAAAAAAACAAGTATCTAAATATACCATATATACATATAAACACTATGGTCACAATTATAGTCATTGTGCCAAAATGATGTTCTAAATAGTACATTGCCCTATCACCTAATATGATAACAAACAGTGCCTCTAGGAAAAACCTGGTTCCACGACCTATAATCGATGCAATAGTAAGGGTGGAAAGGCCGGTATTAAAGGAGCCAGCTGCTATTGTAAAAATCTTATAGGGCATTGGGGTAAAACCAGATATTGCTATGGACCATGTGCCATATTTATTAAAATAATATTCTATGGTTTCTATATAATCTTGTTTAAATAGCTTTTTTAGGATTGGCTTACCAAATTTCTTGCCAACAAAATAGCCTAGAAGTGCGCCTAAGACAGAGAATACAGTTGTGATAAGGGCATAAAAAAGAGCTAGCTCTCTATGTATGAGCATCATAGGTATGAGGAGCACATCTGGTGGAATGGGGAAAAATGATGAGCCTGCAAAAGCTATAATGATAAGACCTATAATTCCATAGGATTGCATCCATATTACAAAGGAATAAAGAAATTCCTTCAATAAACCCACCCCTTTACTACCCTTAGGCTATTATATAACATGACCATATCATATAATAGCTTGTACATGCAATAAAGAAATATTTTAGGGACATTAACTTAAAGAAAGAAAAAATTGTTTCATCAATACCTTCATATGGTTATTAAAAAATATAGGGGGAATATCCCAAAAATGTATCATATTTCATTGACATTCAATATATAGGATGGTATGGTATAGTTGCTTTTATTGAGGCAAATGTTTTTGAAAGATGGGGTGATTTCATAGGGTGTAATATATAGTTTATATCTATCAGCTATGTTAACTTAACCTAATGAAATAAAAATGAAAGGTTGTGAAAATTGGAGATATAAATCTCCAGCATATCATGAATGCTCAAACTGATAGTGAAAGCCATAAGTTAGGGCGGGTGGCACCGGAGTTTAGTAAGCGAGTGGACAGAATTTTACGAGTGGATGAAAAAGTAGAATTTGCGTTACCTGCCGATTTAAACCTAAAAGGCTATTTTGACAGTTGTGCACTATTTTTAACAGATGAAAGAATCATCTCTTTTGACCCAGAACATAAAAACGGTATATTTATAATTGAAATTGAAGATATAAAAGAGGCACAAGTTGAAGAGATGTATGGTAATGCCATTTTTAATGTGGTATATAAAAATAAGGTTATAGAACTAAATAGATATACCCAAACGGTTTCTAACCTATTTAGAGAATTGTCGGACTATATAAATAGAGATGAAAATAAAGACAATGGGGAAGAATTATTAAAAGAGGACAGAGAAACTATTTCTGGGAATCGCTGTCCTAAATGTGGTAGAGTTCTTAGAAGAAGATCTAATATATGCCCTTATTGCATTGATAAGAAAAAAGTTCTTGTCAGGCTTATGGGCTATGTAAAACCGTATATGTTTATAACCATTGCTGGGCTAATCAGCTCTATTCTTATAGCAGCTATAAGCTTAGCACCACCATATCTAACTAAAATATTGGTAGATGAAGTGGTGAATACAAAGAGTCTACTATCGCTTCGAAATATTGTGATAGGTCTGTTAGGCATCTATATATTCCAAGCGGTATTTGGAGGCTTAAGACTTTACCTGCTTCGCTACCTATCAAATCATCTTGTATTTGATATTAGGCAAGAGGCCTTTGCAAAGGCTCAATATCTTACAGTATCCTATTATGATAAAAGGAGTACTGGTTCTATAATGTCACGGATAAATAGTGACACAAACCAACTCCAAAACTTTATAATACAGGCAACTCAAGAGATGCTAGTTCAAGTGCTAACTCTTTTGGGTATTGGTATTATAATGTTCTCTATGCATTGGCAGCTGGCCATTTTAACGCTGGCCCCTGTGCCTATAATCATATTCATATCTAGGAGATTCTCCCATAAGATACATCCTATATATCATAGAGTATGGCGTAGACGTTCCCGGATGAACGCAGTACTTAGTGACTCTATACCTGGTATTAGGGTTACAAAGGCTTTTACTGGCGAGAATAGGGAAATTGGCGAATATGCTAGCCGAGGTGAAGAGCTACTTCAAGAGCAGCTTAGGGCTGCCCGAATGAATAGTATGTTCAACCCAATAGTAAGTTTTTTAGTAGCCCTAGGAGGTCTACTCGTATGGGGACTTGGCGGATATTGGATGATCACAAAGCCTGATATTCTAACACTTGGCACTCTAGTGGCATTTATAAATTATATGGGTAGGTTCTATGGACCTGTAGAGTTTTTCGCCAGAATGAATGATTCTATACAACAAGCTGCTACTTCAGCTGAAAGAGTCTTTGAAATTATAGATGCAGTACCTGAACCCAATATAGACGAAGGCATGACCCTGGATACGGTAAAGGGTAGTATAGAATTTAAAGATGTAGACTTTTACTACGACAAAGGCGAAAATGTTTTGGAGGATATAAATTTAAAAATAGAGCCCGGCGAGACCGTAGGGCTCGTAGGATCTACAGGATCAGGCAAATCAACCATAGTAAACCTGATTATGCGCTATTATGAGCCTACAGATGGAAAGATACTCTTAGATGGTATAGATTTAAGGGATATAGACATGCAATCTCTGCGTAAACATACTGGGATAGTGCTTCAGGATCCCTTCCTATTTAGAGATACCATTGCAAATAATATAGCATATGGTAACCCAGGAGTATCTATAGAACAGATAATAGAGGCTGCCAAAACGGCTAATGCACATGATTTCATTAGCAAATTACCAGATGCTTATGATACTCACCTAGGTGAAAGGGGTATAGGTTTATCTGGAGGGGAGAGGCAACGTATATCTATAGCACGTGCTGTTATAAGAGATCCTCATGTGCTTATACTAGATGAGGCTACCTCTGCCGTAGATACTCATACGGAGAAGCTAATACAGGAGGCTATAGATAGGCTCATTCAAAACAGGACCACTATTATAATAGCCCATCGCTTATCTACACTTAGAAAGGCTGATAAGATTGTAGTATTGGATGATGGAAAAATAGTTGAGATGGGCACACATAATGAGCTCATGGAAAGACGTGGCAAGTTTTATAAGATGATCGAAATGCAAGCAGATATGGGCACTGACATGCTCAAAGTTGTTTAGGAGGTAACTTTGATGGGACAGACAAAATTTATTGATGGTCATGATATTAAAATAGAGGGATTTGATGAGAACAGTCTAGAAGTGCATTTAAACGGTAGTGGATTGAAAAGAGGCATTAGACCGAGGCGACTATTTACCATTAGCAACCCCTATTCATATATACAATTAGTCAAAAGAAACGGCTCAGAGGTAGGAATCCTGAAAGATATATCTAGCCTAGATGATAAGTCACAAAAGACGCTCAAAGAGGCTTTGGATAAGTTCTATGTAATCCCCGAGATACAAGAGATAAACGATATCTATGAAGAGTTTGGAGTATCCAAATGGGATGTAGTTACAGATAGAGGCAAAAGAACATTTGAAGTCCAAAGTCGTAATACAGACATTCATCTACTGGGCAACGGAAGGGTTCTTATAAGAGATGCTGACAATAATAGATATGAGATAAAGGATTATAATAAGCTTCCAAAGGAAAGCTATAAGCTGTTAGAGGGCGAAATCTAATTTAGAAGGCAGTATGTGTGGTTTCTTTTCGCCACCCATACTGCTTTTTTTATTAAAGTATGCTACAATCTTATAGCAGAGATAAAGTATGAAATGGGGTATAATAAATATGAGTGTATTTGAGATTATAATGCTAATTTGTTTTGGAGCAGCATGGCCTTTTTCCATTTATAAATCCTACACAGCTAGGTCTAATAAGGGAAAGAGTATGTTTTTTACTGTAATCATCTTTATAGGCTATATTTCAGGAATCTTACATAAGACATATTACTACCCTGATAATGTGAGGTATCTATATACTTTAAATGCAATTATGGTTTTTATTGATATGATGCTATTTCTACGAAATAGAAAATTAGATAGGGATAGAGATTCACAGGCAGAAAATGTGGCAGGTATGTAAGGTTTGATATACATAATCAAGGATATATATAGTTAAGAGGTAGTTGTGGAGGTGTAATAATGGATAGGAAGACTATTGAATATTCCAAGGCGCAAATATCCCAGGTGATGATGCCAAACGAAGCAAATGCAGCGGGCAACGTACATGGCGGCGAAATAATGAAACTTATGGATAATACCGCATATGTGGTGGCAAGAAAGCATTCAAGGTGTAATATAGTGACAGCCCGGGTAGATGAGCTGGAATTTCATCATCCTATTTATGTAGGTGAGCTGGTGACATGCAAGGCGCATCTGGTGTTTGTGGGGAGAACCTCTATGGAGGTGCATGTGATTGTAGAGGTAGAAGACCTAACTTGTGACGCTTCGCCGAGGGTAGCCCTTACAGCCTATTTTACAATGATAGCTCTAGACCATGATGGTAGACCCACCCCGGTGCCTAAACTGGCAATTGAAACTGAGAAAGAGCAAGAAGATTATTTAAGAGGAAAAGAAAGATACGAGTTACATAAACTAAGAAGACAGGACAAAAAATAGATACTATAGGAACGAAAGGATTAATAGCTAGGGGATAATTATAATACTAAAAGATAATTATAAAAGGAGGCAGACAAATATGCCAAGAATAATAGCACATAGAGGGGCATCAGCCCATGCACCTGAAAATACCATGCCGGCATTTGAGCTAGCAATAGAGATGGGAGCAGAGGGAATAGAGCTTGATGTACACCTGTCAAAGGATAATGAGGTAGTCGTAATTCATGATGCCACCATCAATAGGACAAGTGATGGTGAGGGGATAGTAAAGGATATGACTCTAGAGGAATTGAGAAAGTTCGATTTTGGGAAATGGTTTGGTGATGAATTTGAAGGAACACATATACCAGCTCTAAAGGAAGTGCTAGAGCTTCTTAAAGATTGGGATGGATTACTAAACATTGAAATAAAGGGTCATATTGAAATCTATGCGGGGATTGAGCAAAGAGTCATAGATCTTATAGAGGCATATAATATGAAGGACAATGTAATTATATCTGCTTTTAATCATTTTTATCTAAGGAATATAAAAAATATAGATCCAGATATTAAAATAGGTTTGCTTTATGGAGTTGGATTAGTAGAACCTTGGCTATATGCAAAGAATATAGGCGCAGAAGCTCTACACCCATCATATCATGCCATAGATTCAGAGCTAATAGATGGATGTCGTAAGAGCAATGTAATACTAAACCCCTATACGATTGATGAAATAGAGGATATTAGACGTATGATAGATCTGGGGGTAGATGGGATTATAACAGATTATCCAGATAGGGTTTTAGCGGTAAGAGATAAGGGTTAAATTAAATCCATGGGGGGATATACATGCTTAAAAATTATATGGAGGATATGGTAAATAACGCATTGCCTAAAATTTTAGATCAGCATGAAGATATGTGCAGATGTGCACAGTGTATGGCTGATGTGAAGGCAATGGCGTTAAACAACCTAAAGCCGCTATATTTTGCATCAAACAAGGGAGGGGTTTATAATAAACTTAAGGAGTTAGAAATACAATTTAGTGCTGATATAGCTAGGGAAATCACTAAAGCTATAGAGATAGTATCAAATAATCCATATCATGACTAATAATTGGAGTGATAATATGAACATATGGAAAAATATAAGTGATGAAAGAATAAAACCAGATAGATTTATAGTGATTATTGAAATTGCCGCCGGAAGTAAGACAAAATATGAGATAGATAGGGATACAGGATATATAATTTTGGATAGGATATTATATACTTCTACCCAATATCCAGCTAATTATGGCTTTATACCTAAGACATTATCCGGTGATGATGATCCCTTGGATGTATTAGTGCTGTGCCAAGAGAGACTCGATCCATTGGTACTTGTAGAGTGCATACCCATAGGTGCAATAATAATGATTGACGAAGAAGAAGTAGATGAGAAAATAGTGGCAGTTCCAATAAATGATCCATCCTTTAACACATATAAGGATATACATGAGCTCCCGCCCCATATAATGGATGAATTCTCCCATTTTTTTGCAAGATATAAGGAGCTTGAAGATAAGGAAACTAGCGTACAAAAGGTATTAGGAAGAGAGGCAAGCATAGAAATAGTTGAAAAGTCTATAAAACGATATAAAAAGACACAATAGTATAAGGGGGATTTAATTGTTTAAATTTATAATTTGGGATTTTGATGGTACTCTACACGATACATATCCGGGAATGGTACAGGCTTTTGAAAACGGTCTCAAAGAGCTTGGGATAGAAGAGGATACAGTCAAGGTATTTAATGAGATTAAAGTTTCTGTAGGGCATGCAGTTCGGTTTTTTGCGGGGGAATATGGATTGGAGGCTAAAGACGTAAGAGATATGTATGTAAAGTATAGCAAAAAGCTTCCTTCGTCTATTATGGCTCCATACCCTAATGCGTTGAAGGTTTGTAAGAGTTTTAAAGAAACTGGTGGACAAAACTTTGTCTACACCCATAGGGATGATGCAACATTAAAATATTTAGAATATCATAATATGTTAGAGTATTTTGAAGACGTCATAACCAGTGTGCATGGGTTTAAGAAACCAAATCCAGATGGCTTTTTACATATCATAGAAAAGCATAACCTTAATAGTAAAGAGGGGCTTGGAGTTGGAGATAGAGATTTAGATATAATTGCAGCCCAGAGAGCTGGTATGAAGGCCTGCTTAATTGACAATGATGGCCTTCCATATGAGAGTGAACCAGAGTTTGTTGTAGATGATATATTGGAGTTAGTTAGGATATTAGGTTTGGAGGGATAATAGTGGGCAAAGAGCTAAAGGTGATATCCTATAATATTCATTCAGGAGTCGGATTAGATGAGAAATTAGATCTAGATAGGATTGCAGACTTAATAGCGAAAGAGGATGCGGATCTAATTGGACTAAACGAGGTCAATAATTGCAATTTAAGAAGTAAAGGCGTGGAACAGGGAAAATATATTGCTGATAGCTTGGGATATCACTATATATTTGGCAAAGCTATTGATTATCAAGATGGAGAATATGGGAATGCATTTATGAGTAGGTATCCGATTATATCTTCCAAAAATCACAGTTTACCTATTTACGGGTTGACCACAAGAGAGCCAAGGGGTATGCTCGAATGTGATGTAGATGTAGAGGGAAAGATTATAAAGATATTTATAACACACCTTGCCACAAATAGGAAAGAACGTAAGTTTTCTATAGATTATATAGCTCATATATTTCAGAATTTGACGCAAAGATCTATTCTCTTAGGAGATTTCAATACTTCATATAGTGGGGAATATGAGGATTTATTTCCCATATTAGATAATTTTAAGGATACCGCTGTAGAACTTGGGATTGCTGATGAGATGATGACGGCTTATTCTACCGCCCCATTTAAAAAGATCGATTATATATTCGTATCTAATGATATAGATGCTATATCAACATATACCATATCATCTCCGGCGTCGGATCACTTACCAGTTATCTGTAAAATAAGGGTATTCTAGGGGGATTAATATGTATTCGAACTCCATTTTAAGAACTATGAGTTTTAATATTAGAAATCAAAACGATAGCGATAAGGGTGTAGATTCTTGGGATAGTAGGAAGGAAAAGACAGCTAGTGTGCTACGGTTTCACAATGTGGATATAGTAGGGCTTCAAGAGGTCTTTAAGGGCCAGCTAGAGTATCTATGTAGTGAATTAAAGGATTATGACTATATAGGTGTAGGCAGAGATGACGGCAGGGAAAAAGGCGAATATATTCCTATACTCTATCGTAGAGAGAGGTTAAATCTTTTAGATTGGGGCGTATTCTGGCTATCGGAAACACCCGATATAAGGGGAAGCAAGGGGTGGGACGCGGTATGTATTAGAATAACGACATGGGGTAGGTTCAAGGATAAAGCTACAGATAGAGAATTTTACTTTTTTAATACGCATTTTGATCATAGGGGCCAGGTGGCAATGGAGCAAAGCTCTCACCTACTCTTAAATAAGATCGAAAAAATAGCAGGAAATATGCCCTCTTTGACCGTAGGTGATTTTAATAATACACCAGATAGTAAAGTGTATGATATACTAACAAATACAGAGGAAATGGGCATTAAAGATGCAAGGAATATAAGTAGACATGGGCATCATGGTTGCAATTTTAGTTTTCATGGATTCAGAGGATTAGATCTGTTTAAAGAGCTAGAGGGAGACCCTGAGGCCCAAAGGCAGAGACTTATTGATTATATATTTGTCAAAAACAAGGTAGACGTAATAAATCATGGCATACTTCCAGATAATTGGAATGGTGAATTTCCCTCAGATCATTTGCCTATTGTAGCTGATATTATTTTATAATCTTATTTAATATAATGGGGCAACTTATTTAGAATAAACGATTAGATAAAACCCTTCTTATATATTAGTATAATCTTAAGGCTAATATTAAAGGAGGGTTTTACTGTGAGCAAACTGGCAATATTCGGTGGTCCCAAGGCGGTAAAGAGTGATCCGGGGGATATTTTTGACTGGCCCATAATAACTAAAGAGGATGAAGAGGCGGTACTAGATGTCATTAGACGTGGTGCCATGTCAGCTACTGAGATCACCCTAAAGTTTGAGGAGGAATTTGCAAAGTGGCAGGGAAGTAGATATGCGCTTGCATTCAATAATGGCACAGCGGCACTTCATGCGGCCATGTATGCCTGTGGTATTGGTGTGGGGGATGAGATAATAAGCCCAAGCGTAACATTTTGGGGATCTACAGCCCAAGTGTTTTCACTAGGCGGTACAGTCACATTTGCGGAGGTGGACCCAGATACCCTATGCATTGATCCTAATGATATAGAGCATAGAATTGGTGAAAGGACAAAGGCAATAATGGTAGTCCATTATCTAGGGCATCCAGCAGATATGGACCCCATTATGGAGATCGCAAAAAGACATAATATAAAGGTTATAGAGGATGTATCCCATGCCCAGGGAGGACTATATAAGGGCAGAAAACTTGGCACCATAGGGGATGTAGGTGCTATGTCTTTGATGTCTGGTAAATCCCTAGCCATAGGTGAGGGTGGAATGCTTGTGACAGACGATATAGAGGCTTATGAAAGAGCTATAGTCATGGGCCATTACGAGAGATTTAAGGATACATTTGAGACGGAATATCTAAGACCCTTTGCGGGGCTTCCCATGGGCGGATATAAATACAGGATGCATCAGGTAAGCTCTGCGGTGGGGCGTGTACAGCTCAAATATTATGACGAACGCTGCGAAGAGATAAGAAAGGCCATGAATTACTTCTGGGATCTATTAGAGGGAGTGCCAGGTATAAAGACTCATAGAGTACCAGAGAATTCTAATAGCAATATGGCGGGATGGTATGCAGCTAGAGGTCTTTACAGAGAAGAAGAGCTAGGCGGGCTATCGGTTACGAGATTTGCAGAGGCGGTAAGGGCAGAAGGGGTGTTAGATTGTACACCAGGATGCAATGCGGCCCTTCACACTCATGAACTTTTTTACTCCTGTGATGTCTATGGCCATGGAAAGCCCACCCGAATTGCAAATGCAATTAGAGATGTAAGGGAGTTAGATAATAGCCTACCCATAAGTGAGAAGATAGGATCTATGATATACGCAATACCTTGGTTTAAGAGATATTACCCAGAGATCATTGAAGAATATGCAAATGCCTTTAGAAAAGTATCCGAAAACTATAAAGAGCTTTTAGAGGGAGACCCTGGCAATCCACCAAAACTTGGAGGATGGCATTTCTTCAAACATACCGAAGATTAGAATATAACAATATAGATATTTCATAGAGAGATTCACAGCCAAAAGCGGTGGATCTCTCTTTATTTTGGTATTTATTATATTTTATGAATAGTTTAAAACAAGCTGTAAGATAATATAAGATGAGGTGATAGATGTATGACGCTAAAAAGGATATTAAGAAAAGGCGGCGATAGCACATCTTTAACGGTTGCTAATTTGGAAAATATATTTGGTGATAGCGATGATGTCATATTTAGTGATT
>JAAZLT010000011.1 GCA_012799205.1 Clostridiales bacterium | reverse complement strand
TTTATTTCCCATAGTCTTATCACCTCTTGCTGTCTTTTTAGACCATATTATAATGATTATACATACTTACATAGGAATGCTATTCATTTAAAAAATACATTATTCTTGAAATTCCATTATATAGCATATAATTTTATGCAGTCTCTATACATATAACTCCGTCAAGTTTAAGCTCTTCAATTGCCATAGCCTTAAGCTTATACTTTTGTATCTTGCCACTGGCAGTCATGGGATAGCTATCTATAAACTTCACATACTTAGGCGTCTTAAATCTTGATAAGCCCTGTTTTACAAATTTAATCATATCCTCTTCTGTAGGAGGCTCTTCTATGTCATCTTTTAAAATTATGTAGGCAAATACCTCTTCACCATATTTCCTATCGGGCACTCCTATAACTTGAACATCCTTAACCGCAGGATGTGTATATATAAACTCCTCAATTTCCCTCGGATATATATTCTCTCCACCCCTTATTATCATATCCTTCAGCCTGCCAGTTATCCTATAGTAACCGTTTTCATCTACAGTGGCCAAATCTCCTGTGTGAAGCCAGCCGTCCTCATCAATTGCCGCCTTAGTAGCCTCTTCCATTTTATAATATCCCTTCATGACACCATATCCTCGGGCAATAAGTTCTCCTTGCTCTCCTACACCCAATTCTTGGCCTGTATCTGGATCTATTATCTTGACTTCTACTCCTGGGAGAGGTTTCCCTACCGTAGACACTCTAAGTTGTATAGGGTCATCAACCCTAGTCTGGGTTATAACTGGGGAAAATTCAGTTTGACCATATGCTATTGTTATATCTTTCATATTCATATCCTCTATAACTTGCTTCATAATCTTTGTAGGACAAGGCGAACCTGCCATTATACCTGTCCTCAAAGTTGAAAAATCATAATCTTTAAACTCTTGATTCCCTAGTATACCGATAAACATAGTAGGCACACCATGTAGACCAGTACAACGTTCCTGTTGTATTGCTTTCATTACTTTTATAGGATTATAGTGATCAATAAGGACCATAGTCGTACCTTTTGCCACACATGCCATTACACCAAGTACACAGCCAAAACAATGAAAAAGTGGAACTGGTATACACAGTCTATCATTGTAAGTAAGATGCATACAGTCAGCAATAGCAGAGCCATTATTTATTATATTATATTGAGTTAACATTACACCTTTAGGAAAGCCAGTAGTTCCTGATGTATATTGCATATTTACGACATCTTGAGGAGTTAAACCCCCTTGAATTTTATCTAAAGTGGTAGGTTCAACTTCCTCTGCCATATCATAGAGATCATCAAAATTAAACATACCGTCATGTCTTGAACTACCTATATGTATTATATTCTTTAGATAGGGAAACTTAGAAGATTGTAATTGACCCGGGAGACTATCTTTAAGTTCAGGACAAAGTTCGTTGATTATTCTAATATAGTCAGAATCCTTAAATCCACTTGTCATCACTAGAGTAGATGTATCGGACTGTCTTAACAGATATTCTAACTCAAAAGCCTTGTAATTAGTATTTACCGTCACTAAAACTGCTCCAATCCTTGCGGTGGCAAATTGAGTAAGTATCCATTCTGGTACATTTGTAGCCCATATAGATACATGATCCCCCTTTTTTATACCCATTTTAACCATTCCTCGAGCAACTGTATCAACTTCTTGTTTGAACTGGGAATAAGTCCATCTAATACCTTCAAATGGATATACAATCGCCTCATGCTCAGGATATGTATTCGCTTGAATATCCAATAGTTCCCCCAAAGTCAAGTCAAGCATTGTCACCTTTCTATCCCCTTCCTAAATATTCTCAACAATAAAAAAGCCCTTCATCCCCGAGACTAGAGACGAAAAGCTTCCTTCCGCGGTACCACTCTATTTGACATAACACCTCTAAATATAAGTATTATATCCACTCACACATAGGTACAGAATAAATATACCCTGTCCTAAGTTACGGTGGACCACCGGCCAAGCCTACTTGCTATTTAGCTTTCAGTTGGCAACTCAAGGGCGAGATTCAGCTTATACCCTACTACCTTACACCACCCGGCAGCTCTCTAAAAAGGTTTGAAGCCTACTGATCCCTGTCATCGTCTTTACCGTATTTATACGTCAATTTGTATTTATTATATAGTGTAACCTTGTATTTGTCAACCCAAATTTTAGCACTTAAATCGTATGTGGAATCTGCCAACTTCACCGTATTTATATCCATA
>JAAZLT010000120.1 GCA_012799205.1 Clostridiales bacterium | reverse complement strand
TTATCCCTAATATGAATATGTACAACGTCATCTATTACATCCACCAAGTTCTGAATATCTTCTCCTTCTAGGGCCATATGATAGGTATCATATAGGACCTTTACATTATCCCTATCAACCTTTTTTACAAACTCGCCTACCTCTTTTATGCTTGTGAGTATATTGCACTCTCCAGTATTTAGATGCTCCACTGCTATTGTTACACCAAAATCCTTAGCATAGTCACCACAATCTCTAGCAAATTCAACTAGCATATCTGTAGCTGTATCAAAGTCTACGCCCTCAGGAATCCTTCTGGCGCCTCCGCTGCCAAATACTATTATCTTCCCGCCAAGGTCTGCCACTCTCTCTATGGCCACTTTACAGTACTTAAGTGCTTCTTTTGTTCCATCCATATAGTTTTTTATTATTGGATAACTAGCTGGTACAAACACATTAAATGCCATGGGTGCTATGCCCATTTCTTTTAGCTTATCTCTTTGTTCTTTATACTCTTCATCACTTTTGTCTGCCATGACCACCGCCACTGGCATCTCAATAAAATCATATCCTGCATCCCTTATAACCTCATATGAATCGATTCCACCACAAAATCCTATCTTCATATCCTCTCTCCCCTTTATAATATTTTATACTCTTTATTAGAGCTGTGCATTTACATCAAAGGCTTGATCCGTAGATAAGTTATCTAGACTTGCCCTTTGTGATCCTAATAGAATTTTTAGTTCATCTAAACCTAGCTCTATCTTGGGTTGAAAATTATCGCTTTTCATATACTCTCCAATTAGGTTTAGCATGCATATGGATGCAGGATCCCTATTATCCACATTTAAGCCGCAGACTAATAATCGCCCCTTACCTACACGTAGTTCAAACAGGCTCGATTGCCTCTTTATCCTCTTAAATGAGCTTACAATCTCTATTATAGGGTCAAATTCAATATCTAAATCATTAAATACAACGGCTCTGCTATCCTCTAGCATATTATAAAACTGCCAATCACAATACCCATTATGGGGGAAACCTCTCATAATAGGGTGATCATATATGACTGTGGCTACATTTCCTATGGTCCTACCAGTTACAGAGGGCTGAAAACCAATCGGTAGACTTTCGAAGGGCTTTGTCCCCATAAGTACCACTTTTCCCCCATTTTGTAAAAGATCTAAGGCTTCACTATCTATTGCATCTACTATCTGTATGCCCTCTAGTTTTCCTTCAAATTGACATTTTGGGAATGCCCATATATCCCAGCTATTCAAAATTTCATATATGCCCCCTGAAAGCCTTACAGATAATATAAGATGTGATGCCTTATCTAAATAGGGCATGGAGAATCTTATATTCCCTAGATGAGAAATTCTTCCCGCTAATATATCATTGACTTTTAAGCCTCCTCTTTCATGCACATACCCATTTTCGTCTTTCAAATACCAATACAGAGTGGCTTCATCTATTGGTTCCCTACCATAAAAGGATATCTCTATAGGAAAATCTACTTTGTCTCCAAAGTAAAAGTTCACCCTATTCTTATTATCTAAGAGTAATACGTTTTCTCCGTTATACTTTAATACATCATCTACAGATTCTCCCGGCTTTAATTCAAAAAATTCATTCATAATACCACCAGGGTATCCGCATCGATGCCAATGATGATCAATTGCCCCTAAAAAGTCGTATCCTGATATAAGTCTGCATTTTCTTGCCGTCTCCAGATTATGTTTTCTAATAATGCGCATCCACTGGCAGGAATTTTTATAGTAAAGAGGTGCTTTATGAATTACACCTTCTTTTTGTAGGTATTCTCGGGCCTTAGAAAATAATCTTGTGCCTATTCTGGTGCCCTCGTATCTTTTTTCCAGATCAAGATTTAGATAATTCCCATGGATTCCGTTTTCATGTGATAGGCATGGCCTTTCATATATGGAAAGTCTTCTATCTATCTCTCTAAAGTCACCTTTAGTTGATTCATAGCTTAGAAGACCCCAAGTATATTGCCCTAAGACATCAGAGAATTCCTTTATGCTCTCTAATCTGCTTCTATTATATAAAAAAGGTTCTGATACCAAATCGTCCCCTATGTCTTTTTTATTCCAAACATATTCTATACCTCTTAATGCCTCTTGAGGATTAAATAGGCTATCGGGTGCATATTCCTTGCAGAGTTTTGCCATAATCCTAAGCTTTTCTATTTTCTTTTCATCTAAAAGCTCTTCATTGCCACAGCAATATATAGTAACAGATGGATGTTTACGGCAGGCCTTTAGGATATCAATCCACTCTTTTTCTTCAAACCCGACAGGCCCTTCTACTTGAAGTAACATCCCAAGTTCATCTGCCGCCTGCATATATTCCTTTGAGGGTACCCATGTGTGAAATCTAAGCCAATTAAAACCTATCTCTTTGAGCCTAGTAATATATTCCCTATAGGCTGATATATTCCTCGGTGGTGTACATGTCAAGGGGAAGTATGCATGCTCTGTGGCACCTCTTAAGAATATTGGCTCACTATTTAGCTTTAGAGCTGTACCCTCTGTAGTAAGAGTCCTAAGGCCAAAGCTTTGAATACGAGTATCTACAATATCCTTATCTCTATATAGGATAAGCTCTATATTATATAAATTCGGCTCTCTATCTGACCAAGGTTTCATGCCAAATGTTCCAGTTTTCATATGTAGACTTTCCCCATCTACATCTTCTCTACCCTCTCCCAGTATATTACCCCTTAGATCTTTTATAGCCCAGTGGACAGATAAATCTATGAGGTTTTCTGTATTATAAATATCTATATTCCAGTTAAGCTTCTCATTTCCATCTGTCGGATATATATAAAGGTCCTCTATCCTAGCTGCTCCGGCTATTTTAAGATCTATAGACCCATATATGCCCGCACTTAACCCTTTGTAACCCCTTAAAACACACCCTGACCTATCTTTTCGTGTATTTGCTACTGCTATAATAATTTCATTCTGTTCCCCAACCTCTATATATTCATCTAAGGCCACTGTATAAGCTGTTGAATGTCCAAGATGATAATCTACTAGCTCCCCATTTATCCAAACCCATGCCTCTAGGCATACGCCGCCTATGGACAGTATTGTAGTTTGATCTTTGAAAAGGTCTTCTATATATATTTTCTTTCTATAATATCCCACTCCTATAATGTAGGGAAGTGATGCATCTGGTGGCATATCCGCCATGGGGAAGTCTATCTTCTCATAGTCTGGATTAAATCTACACTTTCCCCAAATATCAGTAGCCTTAAGTCTATCTATATGGTCATCCCAATAGGCTGGTACCGGCATTTTTGCTACAAATTCATTATCTTTAGGCACATTAGGCATATTCTCATTTCCTAAGCTATTTCTATAACAAAATTCCCATTCTCCATCTAAAGATATAGACTTTAGTTTATTATCTATATTCATAATAGTATATAATCCTCCCGTGGAATTAAAATGTTTTCATGACATCTTCTAAGTTAGCAGTATATACATGTCTACCACCTTCATGTATGGAATCAAAGCTTATATTTTTTCCATCAGGGCTCCATCTAGGATGAAGGTCGCACCTTATATCTACACTTTCCTTTTGTATTCTAGGGTCGTGATAATATGCTCCTAAATCTACCCCTTTTTGTTTTTCTAAATTATATAGGTATAAATGCCTAAAATTATTACTATCCGGATAGCTATCATATAGCATCCATTTGCGATCTGGCGAATAATTGCAATGCCCATCACTTGTGAAAAATTCAGTATCTAACGCTTTTGATTCAAAGCTTTTATCCTTTAGCTCATAAAGCTGAAGGCCCTCAGGGCTTCTACCTGTACAATTTGCATAAAAGACTATATGCTCTGGATCCCTCCAGTGATAATGCGAAGCTACATCATAATCAGATAGCTTATATATATCCTCACCTTCTATATCAGCAGTCATAACCGCAGTTCCCCATCTAGATGATCCCTCAGGGAAATATCTGGCTAGATATACAAATCTACTACCATCTGTGTTAAATGTAATATGATTTATTAATATCTTTCTAGCTAAACCCCTCAAATAATCCTTTGTCAAATTCCAAATTTCTTCAAGAGAAATTATAAGCCTAGCCTTACCTGTCTCAAGATCTATAATAAATATCCCATCTTCTGCCGGATGTTTTTCGTCTTTAAAGGGATCTACTATGCCTGCATAGCCATATCCTGGCCGAAAATCATAGAGCCTTGAAAAATTAATACTAAGAGCAAAGCTGCCTGTAGGGTCTACATTTGCTACCGGCATCTCAAGCCTTATCTTATCTCCTGTATTTATATTTTGTATAACACCTCTATATACATTGTCTTCGCAGATATTATATATTATGGTATCATTCGGATTTTTTGGGTGCCATTGAAGCATTGCTCCCTGCTGAAAATTCCATGCGGTAGTCTCAGCTATTTTCCTAAACTCTCTTGTCTCTATATCTATGATGCCCAGATCTACCACATCATCTTCCCTAGGTAACCTCTCCCATATTTTAGCTCTATGGCACAAGTGATACTTGCCATTTTGACTAAAGGCAGGTATATCATAGTAGCCAAAAAAGTATTGGCCCTCTCCATCTGAAATTCTGGTAGATTTTATAATTTCCCCTCTTATATTCTCCATAATATCCCCTCTTTTTCTTTAAGCAAGCTCCCTATACTTACCTGGTGTAATACCTTCGTATCTTTTAAATACCCTTATAAATGTATTAATATTTGAATAGCCTACCATAGTGCCCACTCTTTCCACTGTTAACTCCTCCTGAAGTAGAAGCTCTTTTGCCTTCTTAAGCCTTATAGTATTTATATAATCCAGCAGGCTCTCTCCTGTTCCCTCCTTAAACAACCTTGAAATATAACTAGGCGTCATATCAAAATATGCTCCAATTGTAGAGACATTCAAATCTTTATCATAGTAATTTTCTTCAACATACTCTTCTATCTTCTCTCTAAATTTGAATTCAGCTTCTAATGCTTTAGCCTTGTTATGTTCACAGATGTTATTTAAAAGTCTTAGCATTTGATATTTCATCTCTACAATATCGGAGCTGCCCAAAATAGATTCTATTGCACTTCCTTGCATCAATACATCTAGGTTGTCTTCTTCATCTACAGCTTTCATAATTGTACATATTAAATCGGATAATAGGCATTTCAATATATCTACCGTAATATTGCTATCGCTACTGTTATCATTAACAACCCTTAGAAGTATTTCCTTTGAATTACTATAGTCGCCAGATTTAATAAAGTTTATAAGCCTTTGTTCTTCATCTAAAGAATAGTTATAGTAAGGTCTAGATACCTTTATATCATTGTAGGTTGTAATGTGACCTGTTCCAAGAATCATTCTATGCTCCATAGTGTCTAGGGCTTGACGATACGCAGATGAAATAGAGGCCGTTGCATAAGCTATATCACTTAATGTTATAGTCAATATTATATGAAAATGCTCTTCTATAAATTTTCGTGCGCTTTCTATTTTCTCCTTTATATCTTCTATCGTTTCGTCTTCTGGTTCATATTTCAGGTTGATTATTGCACCCAATAAATTATCTATCTCAATTAGATAAAAATCATATCTTTCTTCTAACGTTTCTTTCATAACATTCCCTATTATAAAGTGTACAAGACTTATCTGGTCAGTCGCTTTCATATTATTCTGGTCTTCAAATAGTTTCCGAAAGTCCTCAATATATATAAGCGAAACTAAAAAGTTATTTGAATGAAACTTCATATCAAATTTTAAATCCATATCCTCAAATGATAATATATCTAAATGGCTTCCCTTTAATAGTTTAGTTAAAAAGTTATCCCTTATAACCCTATTTTGTTGCTCTAACCTTTTCTTGATCTTCTCATTCTCGCTCAATGCTACAAATACAGCATCTTTTATAAACTTATACTCGTTATATCCTCCATCTAGTTCCATTCCTAGCCCTATAGCCAGAGAATCCACTACCTGCTCTAAGGGGTTGTAGTTTTTCCTAGAGAAGATATATGCGACTATCCCCCCAATTAACATAGATGCTACTAAACTTATGATAGTCAAATATCTAATATATTCGACCCTCTCCATAAATACCTTAATAGGAGTTATGGACACATACTTCCAATTTGTAATGTCAGATGAAATATATTGCACTATTACGGGCTGCCCATCTATATTATTTCTAACAGTCCCACTTTTATCTTCAAGTATCTCATAGGCGAGTGAGAGTGCCGTGTCAGTATTCCCACTTAACCCCATTATATTATTTCTATCATCCAGAACTACAACTGTGCTACTTTCCATCCATTGAATATTCTGGATAGCATCCTTAAACCGACCATCATCTATGGATATAACAACTGTTGCCAGATTGTTTCCCATACTGCTTAGAGGAAGTGATTGCATATATGCAAAATGCTCTGCAAGTCTCTTTGATTCTTTTCCCATGATTATTGGTTGCAATTCACGCCTATGGCTTAGCCTTATTAAATTATACCAATCTTCATATATTGCTCCCTGCTCTTTATATATGCTATCGAATAAAAGTCTAGGCGAATATACAGATGTAGGGGTTATTATAATATCTGAATTGCTAAAATATACATAAAATTTATCGACTATGCTATTTGTAGCTATATATGAACTTAGATCTTCTATAAAACTAGCTCTTATATAATGGTGTCTTGCACTATGTGGCGGCTTGGCATAAAGTAGCGAATCTACCTTACTATTTAATGCAATCTGCAGTGAGAGTTTTTCTATATCTGCTAGATCAGAGTCTATAGCCTGCTTAGTCTGCCTTATAAGAGCCCAATTTGCCCTATTTGTATCTCGTTCAATTATCTTGCTAGCCTCTATATATACAAAACCACTTATAAGCATGGGAATAAGTAGTATGGACATATATGATACTAGCCAAGATATAAACACGCTTCTACCCTTTTTTTGCGAGGTTTTAGGCTTCATGCAAATCCCCCTAAATATATAATTGAGTAGTTAAATAACTTCATCTTATTATAACATAAAATGAGGGCCCTACAAAGGCCCCCTAAAAGATTCTGTTATAATTTAAGTTTTTCACTCCTATTAAGCATTTTTTATAATATGGGAGAAGTCTCTTAATATATACTATGATCTATAGACATATCCATACCATGCCAGATGCTTTTAGATGTCCATTTTTCATCCGGCAAGCTCCAAAACCTACTACTCTCGTTTAGCCCTAGTGGTAAAAATACAGCAGCACAAAGATATAAGCTTCCAGTACAGATATAGTCCTCACCTACATCCGGCTGGTATCCTGCAAAACCTATATTGAGCCAACCATCCTTATCAAAAGTCCCTGGCATATTCATAGTGCGCTTAATAACCCTAGATAGTGCACAGCGAACCTGAGCAGGAGAAAGCTCGTTGGGCAGT
Source organism: Clostridiales bacterium (assembly GCA_012799205.1). Taxonomy (GTDB): domain Bacteria; phylum Bacillota; class Clostridia; order Caldicoprobacterales; family Xylanivirgaceae; genus JAAZLT01. The sequence goes on along the minus strand of JAAZLT010000120.1, from coordinate 6,690 downwards.
TTTTCTAAATAGGCCATCTGAGCTAAGAGGTGGAAGGACCCCATTCTATAGGCAAGAGATCTACCTATAGGTGGAAAGGTCCCCTCAGGAGATATTAACCTCTCCAGAATACAGCTATATCTTTGGGCCCTTTTTAAAATCGGCCCCTTGAATTTTTCCCAATCGTAATACTTAGAAGATACTAAGGAGATTATATCTACTAACATAGGTTGTATTACAAAGCTATTATAATAGTCCCATCTAAATCTAGGACCATCTGAATAGATACCATCGCCCATATACCATTGTTCATGCTGCTTTAGGGCATAATCTATACGCATGGAATCATATTCAAATCCCATACTAAACAGTGCCGCCTCTACTGTGGCACTGAATAATAGCCAATTATTAAAATGTGGCTTTATGCTTCTAGTGCGCCTTAATTCTCTTATAAGGTTTTCTTGAACTTGCGTGTTAAGCTTAAACCAAAGTTCACTTGGAGCACGTATAATAGCCTGAGCTAAAAAGGCTGCATCTACAAGTGGCTGAGTGCCTTCTGAAAAATTCATATAATCTGGTGAACCAGGATCTACTGCAGATGCTATACTTGCCCGAGCTAGATTAGCATATCGTTTTCGTAGGCTGTCTTCCTCCTTTGACTGCGGATCCGATTCGAGCCAAGGAGCCATACCACATAGGAGCCTCCCTAAGGCTTCAAGGTGGGCAACATCTGTCCTATCTACCTTGCCTTTAACAGGCATATTAGCCTTTAGGGTTCTATTTGCTAAATTTTCGAGTACTGGTCCTGCGATTCTCAGCATATTCTCCAGCCAAATTCTACGGGCATTTATATCCATGGTATGTCTCCTTTGTATTTTATTGTCTCTTGATCATCTATTGATTATCCCTTAAGTGCCCCTATCATAATACCATCTACAAAGTACTTTTGTAATGATGGATATACTAATAGTATTGGTATGGTACTCACCATTATAGTGGCATATTTTACGGTCTCGCCCACCGGTTCTTCATCAATATCTGCAACTTCTGTAAGCATATTGGAGGTGTCGTTCATTATTAATATCTCTCTCAGCCTAAGCTGAAGTGGATAAAGTTCCCTCTTTCTGATAAATATCATAGCATTAAACCATGCATTCCAATGTCCTACACCATAAAAGAGTATCATAACAGCTATAGTAGGTATGGAAAGCGGAATAATTATTCTAAATAATATTGTAAAATCCTGGGCCCCATCTATTTTGGCCGATTCTTCTATACTATCTGGTATTCCCATGAAGGCTGTGCGCATTATAATTAAATTCCAAGTGCTTATGGCAGTTGGAACTATGACAGACCAACGGGTGTTTGTAAGCTTGAGAGCCTTTACAATTAGATAAAATGGTATTAGTCCTCCGCCAAAATACATTGTAAACACTATGAGCACCATTAGTACCTTCTGTAGATATAGACCCCTTCTAGATAGTACATAGGCACCAAGACATGTCATCAAGATATTTAGTGCAGTTCCCACTATTACATAAAAGAGTGTGTTTTCATATCCTATCAATATCATAGGATCTCTAAATACCAGTTTATATGCATTTATCGTAACCCCTAGAGGGAGTAATATAGGTCCTCTATGGGACATAAGCTTCGAAGGCAAGCTTATAGATGCAAAGGCAACGTGTATAAATGGGTACAATGTTATTGCCATCAAAAATATCATAAATACGACATTGAAAGTGTCAAATATTCTTTCGCCAACAGATCTTTTTATAGACATTTAAATCCCCCCTTACCATAAGCTGGTCTCGCTGACCTGTCTACTTATGCGATTGACCGTTATGACTAATATAAAGTTTATTATAGAGTTAAATAGCCCTACAGCTGCACTGAAACTATAGCTAAACTCCAAAAGTCCCTTCCTATATACAAAGGATGATATTACATCCGCAGTTTCCATAGTAGCATCATTATATAGTAGAATTATCTTCTCAAATCCAACACTCATCATACCGCCAACTCTGAGAATCAATAGTATTATGATGGTTGGGGCTATTCCAGGTAGTGTTATATGCCATGTCTGTCTCCATCTAGATGCGCCGTCAATCCGAGCCGCCTCATAGAGCTCTGGGTCTATCCCCGTAAGTGCAGCTAGATAGATAATTGAATCCCAGCCTACATGTTGCCATATACCACTTCCCACATATATGCCCTTAAACAAATCAGGACGCATAAGCATATTATCTCTTTGCCCGCCCAATAGTACAATTAAATCTGTTATAATTCCTTTCCTAGATAAAAAGTCAATCAGCATTCCTGCCACTACCATTATTGAAATAAAATGTGGCAGATAACTAACAGTCTGTACAGTCTTTTTAAACCGTTCATTCCTCAATTCATTTAATAGTAGTGCCAATATTATAGGCATTGGAAATCCAAATATCAATGAATATACATTTATTAAAATAGTATTTTTCAAAACTCTAAGGAAGTATATACTTTTAAAAAAGCTTCTAAAATGTTTAAATCCTGCCCATGGACTACCCAATATGCCCCTCGCAGGCACAAAATCTTTAAATGCTATAACAGCGCCATACATAGGTGCGTAATGGAACAGGCCGTAAAATAGAATCACGGGTATGGCCATAATATAGACATATTTATGATACTTTAATTCTCTGAGAAACTTTTGCCCAAAGGTCTTATCTTTTCCTGAAAGCGTTCTATATCTGTTTGCTTGTGTCTGGTCCGCATTCCCCACATTTGTCTCTCCTCTCAATTAGATTATATTAACGAGGAGGTAGCTACCCCCTCGTTAATATTACTAACCTTTTAATGAAAAGCCTTATCTACCTTTCATTAAATCTCTTAAGTGCAGCGTTTCTTATCTCTATAACATCTTCTATGCCTAATGTCTTAAGCTGCTCTACAAATTCATCAAATTTTTCTAGGGGTTCTTGACCCATGATGAATTTTAGCCTTTGCTCAGATACATAGGTATTTACTTCGTTCATTATATCGACTAATTTCTCATTTTCTTCAGATGTTGGGGTAGTTGGGACTAATCTATGAGAATCATCAGCTTTTAGCCAGTGTTTAGCTGCCTCTATCTGTTGTGGCAGATGCTGATACTGCTCATGATACTCCCTAGCTTGCACCATAGGCCCGCTATATATAGATCTTGTATAGCCACCAAGCACATGACCCATTGCTATTCCATCTGGGTTATCTGTGACAAGATCAGTATATTTAGGATATCCATCCTCTATCTCATAGGTTTGGCCTTCTATACCAAAGTTATAGAGCATATACCCTGGGCCGCCGATTCCGGTTCCATCGCCACTGTAGCCAAAGTCTAACCATTTAGTAGCAATTTCTACTTCTTCACAGGCTGTGGTTATTCCCCAACCAGGATTCATAACTGGGAAGTCCTTTTGTCCACTAAATGCCTTTCCGCCCTTTTCTTTAGCAGGATATGGAACACCGGTTAAGTCATAGTTTGGATCTTCATCTTTCATAGCTGTCAAATATCTTAGTATGGTAGATCCGCCATAGCCAAAGAATGCACCGGATTCGCCACTTGTAGCCTTAGCATCTCTTGCTGTTCCATCTAGTGCTGCATAGTCAGGATCTATAAGTCCTTCTTCATACCATTTGTTCATTGCTGCTAGGTAATCTTTGTATGCAGGCTCAATAGGTCCATATTTCACCTCTCCGTCTTCTAGATAAAACCCATCCACTATATCAAATGCACAGGCCATACGTGGAATATCGTTTCCTTGGAATGGTGCATCTGCTCCCTTTTCTGTCTTAAACTTTCGAAGTACTTCGGTCCATTCATCTATAGTCTCAGGTATATCTAAATTAAGATCATCTAACCAATCTTTTCTCATGATTGGACCATAGAAAACCATATTTAGCTCATTTCCTCTTATAAATGGGAACATGGCATATTTTCCATCATCTGTCTTAGACATCTTATCTATCAGTTCATCAGACTCTAATAGTTTTTTGAAGTTTGGTGCATGTTCATCTATAAGGTCGTTCAGTTCAATTAATACACCATCTTCTATAGCTTTACCTTGCCCGCCTGGGTAGTCAAACCAGCCACGCTCTAATATATCTGGTAGCTCACCAGAACCAACCATTAGATTAAATTGCTCGTCTGCCTGACCCTCTGGTGGATGTTGATACTCAATTGTAACCCCTGTCAATCTCTCTAGTTCCTGTGCAAGAGGTGTTTCATTTAGGCTAGCATAGTTAGCAGAAGCGTTTGAATTTAGAGCACCCCAATATGTCAATGTCACAGGAGTATCTGTAATAAGGGTACTATCCTCAGACTCATCTTTCTTTTCATCGTCCTTCTTTTCATCGTCCTTCTTTTCATCGTCCTTCTTTTCATCGTCCTTCTTATCCTCTTGTTTATCCTCTTTCTTATCGCCTGCATCTACCTTATCTTTATCATCTGTCTTACCACAACCGATAAATAAAGAACCCAGCATTACAACTATAAGCAACAAGGATAACCATCTCAACGATTTTTTCAATGCAATACCTCCTAAATATTTATTTTATGGATCCGCCACACCCCATTGGGTGTAACTTCTAAACACAGAATAGACGATGGATCTCAAAGTGTAAATAATCAAAACATAAAAAGCATATACAAAAGCTAAAAATCTATATCGTTTTGATGAAATATATATACTTTTTATAAAATATACTCAGTCTCCGCCCAGTCCCGAACGCTCTATTCCCTGCATGAATTTTCTTTGTACAAAGCTAAACATTGCTATAACGGGTACTATGGTAAGAAATGTGCCCGCCATTAAAACTGCGTTATTAATAACCTGCTCTCCCTCATCTAACATCATCTCATCAAAGAGGTCATCTGGCGGCTTGTTGACAATATTATTGAATATATCAAGCTGCATAGGAAGAGTTTTTAGCTGTGGCTTATTGGAATATATGCCTGGTTCATAAAAATCATTCCAATGCCATACTACAGAGAGGACAAGTACCACTAAAAAAGCAGATCTAGCCACGGGCAACGCTATATTCCAATAGGTTCTTAAAAAGTTGCACCCATCAATCTTTGCAGCATCCTCTAATTCTTTGGGCAGTCCTAAATAAAATTGTCTAAATATAAATGTAAAAAGTCCTCCCCTAAGTCCGAATCCAAAGAACGTAGGCACAAGAATTGGAAGATAGGTATTGAGCCATTTTAAATTAGTAAATGTTATATATAAGGGCACTATCAATGTCTGCACCGGTACTATTATAGCTAATATGACTAGAAAGAAAAGTACTCTTTTGCCCGGAAATTCATATCTGGCAAAGCCATATCCTATGAAAGAGCAGGATAATATATGGCCTAGAGTGCCTATTACGGTGAGAAGTACAGAGTTTTTTATAAACCTTTTATAACCCAATGCCCTATAGGCTATTACATAGTTTTCCAATTTAACCTCTTTAGGTATCCAGTTCACTGTAAAATCATTTAGGTCTTTATAGGATTTAAGCGATGTAACTATCATATATAAAAATGGATACAAAAACACAAATGAAATGCCAAATAGCAATGTATACATAAAGAGTTTAAATATCCTAGTGCCAACTGTATATCTTACATTGTGGATGAACATATCAAGGCTTATATCTTTTTTTAATCTTTTAAAACTTGTAAATTTATCTGTCAATAAGCTTTGCCTCATCCTTACTACCCCCTTCCGGCATTGTGCTATAAATTCTACCCTTCATGGTCATAAATATTATAAATACTAATAATAGTATAAACAAAAAGTATATCCACCCTATTGCTGCAGCATATTCAAATTGGGTCCTTCTAAAAGCATTTGTCTGTATATAGTCTAGTATTGGGTTTGAAATGTCAGTAAAGGAATCCACAAGCGTATATATTATATTAAGCAACATTATAGGCGATATCATAGGAATGGTTATCTTCCAAAACATCTCCCATTCAGTGGCACCGTCGACCTTAGCCGATTCATAAAGGGATACAGATATGCTTTGGAGTCCAGTGAGAAACAGTAGAATCTGCACGCCAGATCGCCATAATACCACCACTATAATCCCAAAGAAATTATTGACAGCCTCACTTACTCTAGGCCCTAGATATCTAAGTGTATGATCTGGAATAATAACTTGTCTAGCAGCCGAGAGAACCTGCACATTTACTCCTTGTTCAATTATCCTTTTCATTATATGTCCTGTCCCTAGAAGGAAGGGCAGGAAAAATACCACCCTAAAGAAACCTACGAACTTTATCTCCCTACTGATTAATATGGCAAGAAGAAGTGAAAATACAATTATTAGTGGCACTTGTACTATCATCTGCCTTGCCACATCAAAGAGCATGGGCAAAAAATTTACATCCCATACAAATGCCCTGGCGTAGTGCTCGAGACCAGACCATTCAATATGAAACCCTGCCATTTTAATTATATTGCCAAAGCTCAGCTTAATAGATATAAAAAGTGGAAATGCAAAGAATGCTATTATACCTATTATGAAGGGGATCATAAATACATATCCCTCTAGTTTATGACGTCTATCCATTGTTAGTCTAAATCTTTTCATTTGACATCTCCCTCCCCTTGTACAACTAGGTAATCCCTAGCTCCTATAGCATAATCGCCATGTATTACGTCCTCATCCCCATAGTTTATATATATACTGCTACCATTA
>JAAZLT010000119.1 GCA_012799205.1 Clostridiales bacterium | reverse complement strand
CTAATATAAAGGCCCTATGGGAAGAGCGTCCAGACATTAAAAATGCTTTGACTACTCCAGATGGTAAAATATATTCATTCAATACCGGTGAAGAGTCTGCATGGGGAGTAACAAGATCACTACTATACATCAATGAAACATGGTTAAACGACTTAGATATGGATGTACCTAAGACAACAGATGAATATGTTGAAGTTCTTAAGGCGTTCAAAGAAAATGACATGAATGGCAATGGCGATCCAAATGATGAGATACCGTTTACTTTCTGTCAGCAGGATAACTCCTATAGATTAGATTCTTTCTTTGGAGCGTTTGGCGTGCTTGATAATGACCTACATCTAGTGGTAGAGGATGGCAAAGTTACATTTCCTGCAACAACACCTGAGTTTCGTGAGGCACTTACATGGTTTAATACCCTAGTTAACGAGGGACTCATGGATGTTGAAGGGTTCAGTCAAACCTTAGAACAGCTACAAGCTAAGGGCAAAGACTCCGATGTACTACTTGGATCCTTTATAAGTTATAATGCTGATACTGCAACTGGAGATAATATGGAGCACTATATACCTATAGAACCCCTAGATGGCGGAACTGGCAAGGTATTATGGAATAAAGAGGGGCAAACAGGTGGTAATATTTCAGGTTTTGTAGTAACCACTGCTTGCGAAAACCCTGCAGCTCTAGTAAGATGGCATGATCATATAAATAGCTCCTGGGAAAATAAGATGCGTTGGTCTTTTGGACCTGAAGGTGAAGCATGGAAGTTTAATGAAGATGGACTTTGGATCCAAAACAATGATAAGCTGCCAGAGGGGGCCAGCTGGGGCGAGCTGCGTCATACAGTTGCACCTGCATCACAGGCTAACTGGTTTATGACGGCGGAAGAAGGCTTGCATCAACGTCTATTAGCACCTCGTACACAAGTTAGATTAGATGCTATAACTGATCTATATGAACAGTATTTCCCCGAAGACACCATACAGGTTAACTTTGAGGAAGCAGAAAAGGCTAATGAGAAGAATCTACTCCTAGTGGAAATTGATGCTTATCTAGCTACCTTTATTGCCAACAGTGCCTTAAAGGGAGTTACAGATGAACAATGGGATAAACATCTAAAGACATGTGAATCTCTTGATGTTGAGCGCTATGTAGAACTATGGCAAGAATATTATGATGCACAAAAATAATATATTTATATGAGATATAAAAAGAGAGGGGCTATCTATTCAGCTCCTCCCTTTTTTCTATTTTTGTATAAAGTCTATTGTATAGGTCTTATTCTAAATAGCTTCGATGCATTCTCAAATGTGACCCTTGCAATCTTCTCTAATGGTATATCCCGAATCTTGGCTATCTTCTCTGCCACTAGGCCTACATATCCAGGATCATTTCGCTTTCCTCTAAATGGATGTGGAGTTAAATATGGACAATCTGTCTCTATTAAAAGCTTATCTAGAGGAACCTGCTTTGCCACTTCTACAGGTTTTCTAGCATTTTTGAAGGTTACAGGCCCACCTAATGAAATGTAAAAACCTATATCCAAAAAATCTTTTAGCATCTCAGCGCTCCCCGAATAACAATGCATGACCCCACCATGCAATTTATGGCGATTATCCCTGAGTATATCTAGGGTATCCTTATGGGCATCTCTATTGTGCACTATTATAGGTAGACCTACCCTATCTGCTAGGTCTATCTGATCTATAAATCTTTCTCTTTGCACATCTCTTGGCGAGTTATCATAGTAAAAGTCTAGGCCAATCTCGCCTATTGCCACTACCTTCTTTTCTTTGGACATATTTTCAAGTTCATTTAAATGGCAATCTTCCATGGTCTTTACATCATGAGGATGAACCCCTACCGCGGCGTATATATGAGAATACTCTTTTGCCAGCTCTATACCAGCTAAAGATGATTTCATATCAGCTCCGGCATTTAAAACCCGCCCAACCCCTCTGGAGATAAGCCCCTCTATTATCTCCTTTCTATCCTTATCAAACCTTTTATCATCCAAGTGAGCATGGCTGTCAAATAACATATTCATATTCTATCTCACCTTACTGCCACTTTTAATACTGCCGTCTACTGTTAGAAGAGTTAATTTACCCTTATCATCCTCTGCTGCCAAAATCATGCCCTGTGAGAGTACTCCCCTTAGCTTTACAGCCTTTAAATTATATACCATAATTATATCCTTGCCTATAAGCTCCTCCTTGGCATAGTGCTCCGCAATCCCAGCGACTACCTGCCTTCGCTCCTCCCCAACTTGGAGCCTAAGAAGTAGTAGTTTATCTGCTCCTTTGATGCTTTCAGCATCTATTACCCTGGCTACTCTAAGATCTATCTTAGCAAAATCATCTATACTTATCTCATTTAATGTGACTACATTTTCTTTTTTTCCAGCTGTTTGCCTATCTGGCTGTATCTTCTCCAAAGCCTCTATCTCCTTATCTAAATCTAGTCTTGGGAATATTATATCCCCTCTTTCAACCTTCGTGCCTGGCTCAAGTCCCCCAAATTTTGCTGCGCTCTCCCATGATGTAAACCTACTTTCTTCTGCTACCCCAAGCTGCTGTCTCATCTCTTTAGGAGTTCTCGTAATAAATGGTGCTATGAGCACAGATACTATCCTAAGCGCCTCAGCTAAATTATAGAGAACCGTTCCAAGCCTTGACTTTTTCTCTGGATCCCTTGCCAATATCCAAGGCGTCGTCTCATCTATATATTTATTAGATCTGCCTACCAAAGTCCAGATGCTGGCTAAAGCGCTACTAAGCTCTAGCTTATCCATCTGCGTCTCTACATTTTTCTTTACATCTATAGCCAGATCCTTTAATTCATCATCTATTGGCTCACATTCTGTAGGCTCTGGTATAATGCCATCAAAATATTTATCTATCATGGCAACTGTCCTACTTAAGAGATTGCCAAGATCATTTGCTAGGTCTGAATTAATCCTATTTATAAGGGCCTCATTCGAAAACACTCCATCTGAACCAAAGGGTACCTCCCTTAATAGAAAATATCTTATGGCATCTACTCCATAGCGCTCAACTAGCACCACAGGATCTACCACATTCCCCCTAGATTTTGACATCTTACCACCCTCGAGCACTAACCATCCATGACCAAATACCTTTTTAGGCACCGGCTCGCCAAGGGCCATAAGTAGTGCTGGCCAGATTATAGTGTGAAATCTCACTATCTCCTTACCCACTAGATGCACATCTGCTGGCCAAAACTTTTTATACAAAGAGTCATCCTTACTCATAAACCCAAGGGCTGATATATAGCTAGATAGTGCATCTATCCATACATATATGACATGCTCCTTGTCAAAAGATACTGGAATTCCCCATTTAAATGATGTTCGCGATACGCATAGATCTTCTAGACCCGGCTTTAGAAAGTTATTTATCATCTCATTTTGCCTAGACTTCGGCTCTATAAATTCTCCACTTTCTAAAAGCTCCATTAACTCATCTTGATATTTTGATAGCCTAAAAAAATAGGCCTCCTCTTTTACGCTTTTTACTTCTCTATTGCAATCTGGGCATTTGCCATCTAATAGCTGGCTTTCTGTCCAAAATGACTCACAAGGCGTACAATATAGCCCACTATATTCATCCTTGTATATATCTCCCTTGTCATATAGCTTTTTGAATATGCCCTGGATTGCCCTAGCATGATCTTCATCGCTTGTACGTCTAAAACCATCATAGGATATATCCATAAGCTCCCATAGCTCTATAATGCTTGCAACTATATTATCTACATACTCTTTTGGACTCATGCCATGTGCCTTAGCGGTATTCTCAATCTTCTGTCCATGCTCATCACTGCCTGTGACAAAAAATGTATCATAGCCTCTAAGCTTTTTATAACGTGCTATGGCATCTGCTGCAACTGTAGTATAGGAATGACCTATATGCAGTTTGTCATTTGGATAGTATATAGGTGTTGTAATATAGAATGTCTTCCCTTTTTCCATTTCGTTCCACTCCTTAAACCTTTATAATAAAAAACCCCACCCAAGCAAGGGGCGAGGTAATTCGCGGTACCACCCTAATTCGCCCAATAGATGGGCCTTTAGTGATCCTTTGTGATCTGACTAAATATAACGGTGTCACCCGAAATAGCCTAGCTTTTGCTCAGCCATTTTGCTCCAGGGCCATATTCGATAAGGCTCGCTACCGCCGGTTCTCACCTTTCCCGGCTCTCTTTAGGTATCCTACCTTGTCTACTCTTCCCTTCATCGCATTTTCTATGTATCATAGTATTGAAATAAGTCCTATTTGTCAAGATTATTTTAAAACCCCGTCTTTATATTCCGGTACGATCGAAATTATATCTTCTTTTATGCAATAATCCACGTCCTCATAATACTTTGTAGCCTTTAAGCTATTAAAATGGCGGGCCTTTTGCATAATATCCTCTAAATTATCCCTATGTTTTGCATATAAGAACTTGGCTACTACCGCTAAATCGTCTAGCTCTAATTCTATGCCCTCTCTATCTAGCCTATCTATTATAGCCCCTGCACCAAGCACATCATCTAGGGAAAACTTGCCCTCTGTGCCTGCACATATAAATGCTACATCTTCACCTTTAGATATTATATAATCAGAAACTGCTTGAGCATTTAATAAACTCCCTATTACTGCATCTTTGGCACTGCCTGCCTGCCTTATGGCATTGGTACCATTTGTAGTGGTAATAATTACGCTCTTTCCTTTTACTACCTGGCGGGTAAACTCTGCTGGTGAGTTAGAAAGATCAAATCCTTCTATCTTTAGAGAGTTTCTCTCGCCTGTCAGTAGACATTCTTCCCTATCATAATTTTTCGATATATCAACGGCCTCTTCTATATCGGATACGGGTATGACCTCCCTACAGCCATTATTTAAAGATGTCACTATGGTGCTAGTTGCTCTTAAAACGTCTATTACAACGGCTAGCTTATCCCTTATATCTGCTTCCTTCACACTATTATATGTCTCATAGACTTCTATCTTCATATTACCCTCCAAAAATTTAAGATAACATCCTATTAAAGCCAGCTGGGCTCTTGAACATCATATCAAATACTTTCCTACAATACAACAAAAATGGCTATTTTCTCATACAAAGACGTATCTACATACTGCTACAGAGGCCAATACCCCAGCTAGCTCTGCTATAAACGCTGCCAATAGGGTATAGCGAAACTCCTTTATTCCGATAGAGCCAAAATATAGGGATAGGGTGTAAAATATTGTCTCACTGGAGCCTATAGAAGTGGAGGCCACTCTACCTATAAATGAACTAGGCCCATGGGTTTGAAAAAGCTCCGCCAATATGCCAATAGACGCCATGGCTGATATAGGCCTCATAATAATAAGGGGTAGTATTTCCTTAGGTATCCTAATTAGCATAGCCAATGGTTGTAATAAAAATGTCAGTATATCCATAGCGCCTGACTCTCTAAATATCCCTATGGCTATAAACATAGCAACTATATAGGGCATAATGCGAATTGCCGTTGTCAGACCCTCTTTAGCCCCGTCTATAAAGGCTGCATAGACATCTACACCCTTTGTATGGCCATAAATTAAAATGGTGGATATAAATAGGGGTATAAAGTATTTAGTAATCATGCCTACATCCACCTTTTTAAAAGCCTAGCAGATATTATGCCTGCAGCCGTAGAGCAGGTAGTGGCTATTAATGTAGTACCCACTATCTCTGTGGGGTGGCCGGCGCCGGCGCTGCTTCTCATGGCTATAACAGTCGTTGGAATTAGCTGAAGCGATGATGCATTTATAACTAAAAACATACACATAGCATCTGTAGCCCGCCTTTTATTTGTATTTAACTCCTGGAGATATTCCATTGCCTTTAGCCCAAAAGGGGTCGCTGCATTTCCAAGCCCTAGCATATTGGCCGCCATATTCATAGCCATGGCCCCTATGGCAGGATGCCCTTTTGGTATATCCGAAAATAAAAAGCTGAATATGCCTTTCATGCCATTTGATATCTTCTCTATTAGCCCAGAGCGCTTAGCTATCTTCATAAAACCTAGCCACATAGAATATGTACCAATAAATCCAATACATAGCTTAGTAGCTTCAACCGCCCCGCTCATTCCTGCATTTACAACCTCGTCCACATTCCCGTTTAATATACCTAAGAATATTCCTATTAATATCATAGATAGCCATATGATTCCTACCCCATATAAACCACTCCTATTGTAAAGATCTTGGCTATATCTATGCGGGAAAACTTGTCTATTATGTAATATATTGATTATCCATATAGCAACATTTTAACCCAATAAAAGCAATTTTATAGGAAAAATATAGTTGACTTATATTGGAATTTTTGGTAATATAAATATGTAATATGTTGTCGGATTTTGTTAAAAAGGAGGGAGTTTATATGAAGTCTACAGGTATCGTAAGAAGGGTAGATGAACTTGGCCGGATAGTTATCCCTATAGAGCTAAGACGTACATTAGGTATTGATATTAAAGATGCAGTAGAGATCTATGTGGATGAGGAGCATGTAATTTTAAAAAAGTATGAACCTGCCTGCATATTTTGTAAGAATGCTACAGATGTACAACACTATAAGGGAAGAAATATGTGCCTATCCTGCATAGAGGAATTATGTCAGGATATTCTAAAGGAATCTAATGATTAGATAGAAGCAGCCTTATGGCTGCTCTCTTTTTATACTAATAGGAAGATCAGTGCTATGTTCATAGACCATAGACTTTGGCATATCTCTATCCTTTGAAACTCTTTCTATAGCATCCTTTTTTATAAGTCCATCCTGCATATATTTTAGTATATGCTCTTTTACACTCATATCAAAATTAACCTGAGCAATATCCTCAGAAGCACCCTCTAGCACCACAACTATCTCCCCTTTTATATTCCTCTTCTCTACTTCTTTTAAAACCTCGGAGAGTGTACCCCTTATTAGCTCCTCATGAAGCTTTGTAATCTCTCTTACAATAGCCACGGGCCTATCTTCCCCAAATATATCCAAGAACTCTTTTAATATGCTCTTTATTCTATGGGGCGTCTCATAGAATATTATAGTTCGCTCTTCTTTAGCTAAATCCTTCAATCTACTGCTTCTATCTGATCTCTTCTTTGGCAAAAAGCCCTCAAATACAAATCTTTCGGTACAGATTCCAGATATAACCAAAGCAGATACAAAGGCCGTAGCCCCTGGAAGCACAGTAGGTATTATGCCCATTTCCAAAGCCTCTTTGACAATCTGCGCACCAGGGTCTGATATGCCGGGCATTCCAGCATCAGTTACAAGTACCACATTATGTCCTTTCTCTACTAGTTCTAAAATCTGCTGGCCCCTTTTAAATTCATTATGCCTATGATAGCTTATAAGAGGCTTTTTTATATCATAGTGGTTTAATAGCTTTAGGGTATGGCGGGTATCTTCCGCTGCTATATAATCTGCCTCCCTTAAGGCGTCTAATGCCCTTAGGGTTATATCTTTTAAATTACCTATGGGAGTTGCGCACAGTATAAGCTGTCCCCTCTCCATTTAAATCATCCCCTCCCGTATATAGCCTTAACCTCTTTGGTATATTCTCCATTCTCATCGTATACATAAAGGGGTGGGAGCCATTTTAGATGTCTCCCGCCTCCTAATACACCTTCCACCAGAAGTAGATTTGGCGGTCTATCCACTTTAGGATGTATAAGCCTTATACTCTTTGGCTCTAGTCTCTCACGTCTCATACCCAGTGCAATATCCATAAGTCTTTCAGGCCGATGTATCATATAAAGCCTTCCCCTGGGCCTTAAAAGCTTTGCTGCGGCCTTTATAACATCATCCAATGTACACATTATCTCATGTCTTGCTATGGCCTTAGAGGCATCAGGATTTATAATGCCACTACCTCGCTTTTTATACGGTGGGTTAGTAACTACCACATCCCATATACCAAGCTCTAGCCCCGGGGCCCCCTTGGCGATATCTCCATGGATTATATCTATCCTATCTTTCAGTCCATTTAATGTTACACTTCGCCTTGCCATATCTACCATATCTTGTTGTATCTCAACACCAACAATCTTTTCTGCACAAGTTTTAGCTGCAAGAAGCACCGGTATAACTCCAGTACCTGTTCCAAGGTCTACAACTCTTTCGCCATTTTTAATGTCTACAAAGTTTGAAAGCAAGACTGCATCTATACCGAAGCAAAACTTCTCTCTATTTTGTATGAGCTTAAATCCCTTTATCTGCAAATCATCTATATGTTCCCCGTCTCTTAGCATAAGCCTCTCTCCATCAGTCCTGGGCCAATTTTATCATCTGTTCCATATGATCCACACTCATAAAGGCCCCAAAACTAACATATCTTATGACTCCCTCTTTGTCAATTATAAAGTTTGTGGGAATACCTCGCATGGGAAATATCCCACTATATAATGCGGCCACCTCATTTTCTGCATCTAGGGGTACAGAGAATGTATACCCTTCGCTATCTATCAGCTTCTGTACCTGCTTTTTGGCCTTCTTGCTATCACTCCCTCCTCTAAGTTCCGTGGCGGTTGAGTTTACTGCCAGTATAGCTACATCATTATATTTTTCATGTATCTGCTGCATAAATGGCATTTCCACCTTGCATGGTGGGCACCAAGTGGCCCAAAAATTTAATATAACTACCCTACCACTATAATCTGATAGTTTTATATTGTCACCATTTAGATCCTTAAGTTCAAAATCTATCATATCTACATTGATATTTGCATAGTCTTGCCCATCTACCAATGTTATTTTTAGGTCCTTAAGAGCTTCTTCAGAGCTAATCCTTTGTACATTATCTGATGTCTCGCTCCCCTTTTTCCCATTATCATTGCTAGATTTTTGACATCCTGAAAATATAAATATGGATGAGATCGCCAAGAATATAGCTAATATCTTTATATACCCAATCTTTGACATAGTATGTTCCCACTCCTTTTAAGTCTTTATCCTACATTTTATTTAAAAGTATGAGTATCCCAATCACTACAAGTAATATCCCGCTTATTTTCTTTATCCAGTCCATATATTTATATAGGTTTTGAAATCTACTATACATTGTTCCCATTAAAATGGCCATTAGTATAAATGGAACTCCTAGGCCTAAGGCGTATATAGATAATAACCCCATGCCGGCGACTAGGGTCTCTGCATTACTGGCCATGAGTAATACCGATGTCAGAATAGGACCTATACAAGGAGTCCAGCCTACGCTAAAGCCCATTCCTATTAGAGTAGATGTTATAAAGGATGGAGCTGCGCTTACCTTTATCTGCCTACGCCTTTCCCGCTGCATAAATGCTATATTTAAAAAGCCTGCATGAAATAGGCCAAATACTATTATAAGTATT